>NZ_JAAVTY010000085.1:0-6780 GCF_018642185.1 Candidatus Rhabdochlamydia sp. W815
CGCAGAAATACTGTAAGGGGCTTGCTTAAAAGTTACGGAATACGATTGGGATCTGTGGGATCCAAAAGATTTTCGTCTGTGGTTGTAAAGCAGAATTAGATTGCGCATTGATAGAGTCGGAAGAAAGAGTTGTAACTTCTAAGCGCTTTACATCTAAGGCTCCATTGATTAATAAGTTTACGTCCTGTGTTCGTTAGCAATATAGCTTTAGATCCTTTTTCATACCATCCATAAGAGGGTTTGGAATTGTGTTGAGGATGAACCCCATCTAGATAAAGCAGTTGATCTGTTTGAGCGAGTTCTTTTTCTAGTTTTTGTAATTCTTGTGAAAAAAGCTTTTTTGCTTCCTCATTCACTTTTCCAGGAATCAGCTTAGGCTTTTTATAGGTGAAGTTTAAGCGGTGCAGTAAAGAAAACGTAGCTGATGGTGTATAACATATTCCAAAGTGGTCTTTGGCAAATAGGATTAACGACAAGTTTCAAGTCGTTGACTTAAATCCCATTAAGTTAGCCGTTTGAATTAGCACTACTATATACCCCATAGGATAAGAAGTAAACTTCTTCTTAAGGGGTTTTTCACCTTTTGTTTCAGGCAGACGACTTATCCCGTGTCTTTGTAAGCATCGATGAAGGGTAGATCTTGTAAGGTTAAGGAATAGTGGACTGTAGAGTATATAGTAGTTTCGATTCAATCACATAGAAAATCTTTTTTGTGCACTTCGAGGTTGAAAGGGCCATTTCAGGAAGAGACATTTTCCCCTTAGGGCCTCTTGAAAATTTGCCTTTAGTAATTAAATGTTGCTCCCGTTGCTTGTTAAAATCCTTCCAAAAATCCTCTATAGAGCAGTATAATTCGACAAGCTTTTCCATTTTTGGCCTCTTTTTGTTGTTGTTTTTTCGCAAATGAACTTGTACAACATTAAGAGGTCTTTTTGCACTGCTTTTTTGTCTTATCTTTCCTATTCTTAGTTAATTAAACTCAACACTGAGGTTTGTAAGATAGAGCAGCTTTTTCAAAAAAACCCAGTTATGCAATTCTTAATTTGAAATCAAATTCGAAACTCCACTAGAAGTGTTTAGGAGATTATCTACAAACATGCTATGCTCGAGTGCACAATAGATGTTTTTTCAAGTATTTATATGTTCTTTTTTGTGCACTTCGAGGTTGAAAGGGCCTTTAATATTAGTACAAAACCAAGGGAATAAATGTCTTCATTTTAACCTTCTTGAACTCAATAAAGTTTATTTAGGTATTCTTGCTTTAGTCAAGATGATTTTTTAATAAAATATTATTTACAGTTAATGATAATTAAAATAGTAAATTGATTATAGAGTAATTATAAAAATGACTTATTAAAAATGCGCTAATTTGTAAAAGCACAAAATAGACTACGGTTTTTTGTGCTTATCAAAAATATTCGAGTGGGATTTAAAGTCTTTTTACGTACAATTGCCAAAACCATGAAGAAATTGATCTATTTAGCCTTATGTATTTTTTCTCTGCCTTTTAGCGTCTACACTGCACAAAGCACCACCTTGAAAAACCGTTTTGAAAAAGGCTCTCCTGGTGACTTTATTGTAACCGCTCAAGAGGGCATCTATACCATTTTAATTCTGCGTCATAGGGAAAAGAACCAACTCATTCTAGAGGAAATTTCTATTCCTCAAGCGCAATTGGAAATAAAGAAAATACACTGGCAAAACTGGCTAGATGAAAAAGCACCAGGACATACTTCTTGGTCCCTTTTTGAAATCGATTTAAGCCAAGGAAAACTCATTGAATCCTACTCAATTAATAAGCAGAGTTGGTTATATATCGACTCTTCTGAATTTCTTTTATCTAAACTATTAGAACTGCCGTTGTATAAAGTGAGTAAAGAGGCACGAAAGAAAATTGGACCTCCTCCTGGATCAGGAGAACAGGATTTTAGATCGATCTGGAATCCCCCTTTGGTTTGCTCTGGAAAAGCGCTTAAGAAACCTAGTTTTGCAGTATATCAAGGACAATGGCCTCATGATCAATCGATCATTGAGGATTGCTTGATCGATTTTTACTTCTCCTCATTAGACCCTCTTTTTCCTTTTCCTTATTGGCTTGAAATACAAAGCACTCATTACACTCTAACTATCCGCGCAATCGATTCGGGAAAAGGATTAATTTCTCCTATCAAAGGAACAATCCCTCATCGGTTGCCAAACATTACCGTTGCTACGAAACGCAGTCCTGAAATGTGGACCATTTCTATTCAAGCCCCTGTATACTGCCATAATCTTAAGCTCTATGCTATAGAATCAGATTCCTTAAGTGAGGCAATTTTGATTCCTTTCCAATTAAGACTAGGCTCTGGTGAAGAAGTATTTATAGATATTTGTCCTGCTGCTTTACATAAAATATTAAAAAAAGGCTCTTATTACCGGTGGGTTTTAATTCCAGCATCAGACAGTCTTGTACAGATTCACTCATGGGAAAGCTTTCTTTGGGAATAAAACTTCTTTCCTGCTTGGTTGTTCGTAAATTAGACAACTTATCAACAAGCTTTCCACAATAAAATTAATTTACCTTTGCTATGTTTACTTATCTAAAAAAACCTTAGACAATAAGTATTTAAACTGTTTACAATTAGAAAGATAAAAAATTATCTCTTCTCTTTTTCCTACTCTTAATTTGCTCTTAATAGAATACTTATACAAGGGTTATCGATTTAAGTTGTGAACATTTTTCCCACAAAGAGAAGAGCTTAAAAAACGCAAATAATTTATATTTAATAAATATGAAAAGCCCTACTTTATTAGAAATTTCTTCCATCTATTTTCCTCATCGTTTTTATCGAATTACCTTCTCCCCTAGTCTCTCCAATCTTAAACTAGATGCTTCAAAAAAGACTTTTTTTCAAAAGATTCACAGCCAAATTCAAGAAAATCCTGAAAAATACCTATCTGCTTTAGAAGCATTTTATAAAGATCATCTCGATATTCCGGAGGTGGCTAATTTATTAGCTTTTGCTTACCTGAGATTAAAAAAAAGTAAACAAGCAGAAGAGCTGATTAAAATTACCTATGATCTGCATCCCTCTTATCTATGTGCTAAAATCAACTATGCTGATCAATGTTTGCGATATAAGAAAATCCAAGAAATCCCTGCTATTTTCCATCATAAACGTGATTTATTAGAACTTTACCCAGATCGCTTTTGCTTTCATTACTCAGAGTTTCGTGGGTTTATGGTTTGCATGGGGTTTTACCACCTTGCATGTAAGAATCGCGATTATGCTGATAAACATAGGTCTGTTGCAGAAGAGGTGGATCCCTTACACCCAGGGGTTATTGCTTTGAAAAACGCCCTAAAGAAAAGATTTTGGAATTTTTTTTATAGAAGATAAAAAGCTTGCTCTCTTTCTAAAAAACCCGTAAATTCTCTTTTTATAATGTTCTATCTATTTAAAGAATTTGAGTAACAATGTGGTTTTTTTATAAAAAAAAAATATACTCTCTCAGGCAATCTAAGCGTTATCTAATCCAAACGTATCATCTCTATAAAAAGAAAAAACACAAATTACCCTTGGATACCCGTAATGAGATAGAGGCTTCTTTAACCACTCTACAAAATGCGATCTTACAAAAAGATAGAACTTTAGCCGATCGACTAGCTAAAGAAGCTCAAGGTTTTAGCCTGACTTGCCTAAAAAAGGGGTCTTTTGACTACTTCCGAGATGTGGTAATTGGGGTATTTATCGCTTTAATCATTGCACTCTTAATCCGTCAAATGTGGTTTGAGCTCTATGAAATTCCCTCTGGATCGATGCGTCCTACTTTTAAAGAAAAAGATCGCTTAATTGTATCTAAAACAGATTTTGGAATCAATATTCCCTTAAAAACAAAACATTTGTATTTCAATCCCGATCTAATAAAACGTAATTCCATTGTGATTTTTACTGGAAAAAACATGGATATCTATGATGTAGATACTATGTATTTTTATCTATTCCCCGGGAAAAAACAATACATCAAGCGTCTCATTGGTAAACCAGGCGACACTCTATATTTTTATGGTGGACAGATTTATGGAATCGATAAAGACGGCAAGGATATTACCCAAGAGCTGCAATTAACCTCACTAAAGCAAATTGAGCATATCCCTTTTATTCATTTTCAGCGCAAAGTCGAGATTTCTCATAAAAACAACAATTCTCTTGTTTTCTATCAAATGAACGAACCTGTTGCAGAGTTTAATCTACAAAAAAACCAAGCTAAAATGCTTCCTATTTCTGGTTTTATTACAGATTACAGCGATTTATGGGGCTTTAAAAACTTTGGTATGGCAAGGCTGCTTAGCTTAGAAGAGCTAAAAGAGTTCAACGTAAAAGAAGTACCAAAAGGGGTGTTATATCTAGAGATTAAACACCATCCCTCTTTGCAGTCTGTGCAATTAACAAAAGATGCGTATAAAAATGTATATCCCAAAATACAGCTAAGCACATCTATTATTCCACTACAAGAGAGTCATCTAAAGGCGCTGATGCAAAATTTATATACAGCGCGATTTGTCGTAAAAGATCACCAAGTGTGTCGCTATCCTAATATGTGTCTGGAAAAAAAAGCCTTTGCTCCTATTCTTGCCGATGTACCGGATGGGTGTTATGAATTCTATTACGGCAAGGCTTGTCGCGTATTATCGCAAGGAATTACCGAGGAATTGCCTCCCTCTCATCCTTTATATACATATAGTCCACAAAATGTGCAGCTCTTTTTCAATCTTGGAATAGATTGGGATAATCGGTTTTTAAACAAAAAGAAAGAGCAACGATTAGTACCATCTCGTTATGCGTATTTTCGCAATCAAGATTTTTATCTGATGGGAGCGCCCATCTTAAAACATGATGATCCCTCTCTTACAGAATTTATCAGAAAAGAAAATTCTTCCCCTACTCCTTTTATAGATTATGGACCTCCTTTACTAAAGAATGGCAATCTTGATGTGGAATTTATTAAAAAATATGGCCTTACTATTCCACTAAAAATGTATCTTGTGTTAGGTGATAATCACGCAATGAGCTCAGATAGCCGTGATTTTGGCTTTGTTCCAGAAGATAATTTAAAAGGAAGTCCCAGCTGGATTTTTTGGCCTCCTGGATCTCGTTGGGGAAGGCCCAACCAACCTCTTTATCCTTGGATAAGTCCGCCAAATCTCATTGTATATGGCTGTGGAGCTGTAGGACTTATCTTCTGTTTATATCGCTGGATCAAAAAAAATAAGCTACCCATTCTATGATTTTTTTTTACGTTCTTATAAGGTTTTTATAAATACTATTCTTTTTTAGAATTTAAGAGATCTTGTTTATATTATTTAGTTTTGTTAAACTACTCATTATTCTTTTGCATCTTCTCTTTAGTCGTTGCAAATGATTAATCTATGCAATGCTACTTTAAGGTAAGTAAAAAAATGACAAGTAAAAATTTCGAAGATCTCATTCAAGAACCATTAATTCTTCAAGCAATTCAAGATTTAGGGTTTACAACTCCCTCAGATATTCAACAGCAAGCAATCCCAGAAGTTCTTAAAGGGAAAGATTTGCGAGCTTCTGCACAAACAGGAACAGGCAAAACAGCAGCTTTTATGTTGCCCTCTCTTTGTCAGTTATTAAAAAAGTCTCCGACTCGAGGACCCAAGATCTTGGTTTTGGTTCCTACACGTGAATTAGCCATGCAAGTAGTCGAAGAAACGGCCAAACTAAGTCGTCACCTTTGCCATATAACCAGTGTTTTTATTTGCGGAGGAATTCCTTATCATATCCAAAACCGAAAGCTTTCAAGAAATTTCGATATTCTGATTGCAACTCCTGGCAGACTCATTGAATGCTTGGAAGAAAAACGCATTGATCTATCTAATTTGGAAATGTTCATTTTGGATGAAGCGGACAGAATGCTCGATATGGGCTTTATTGAACCTGTTGAGTACATAGCTTCTATGACACCTAAATCTCGTCAAACTTTGATGTTTTCCGCTACTTATGACAAGAAGGTCTTAAGACTTGCAAATAGTTTGTTAACAAACCCAACGGAAATCATCGTCAAAAAGAAAGCCGCTAGCTATGACCTAATTGAGCAACACATTCGAAAAACAAATAACTTGGAGCAAAAATATAAACTTTTAGATGAGATTTTATCTGATCCAAATATAGAACAAGCTATTATTTTCTCTTCTACTCAAAGACAGACAGAAGAAATCGCTGATAAATTATGCTATGGTGGTCTAAAGGCAGCAGCTCTACACGGTGGAATGAATCAACAACAAAGAACGAGGACTATGAAAAAACTTCGCAATGGAGACATTAAAGTAATAGTCGCAACGGATGTAATGGCTCGTGGAATTGACATACCAGAGGTTAGTCACGTAATCAATTTTGATCTACCTAAGACATTAGATGATTATGTCCATCGTATTGGAAGAACAGGTCGTGCAGGGGCTAAAGGAAAAGCTTTTTCCTTTGCTTCTTCTAGGGATTATCAAATGCTTGGGGAAGTGGAAAGATTTATTGATGATCCTAGTGACTCTTCCCCTAAACCACAAAATAGAAGTAGAGGAAGAAGTAGAAGTCTGCAATCAAGAAGACGTTCCAGATAACTTTTGTAAAAAAATAGATGTAAAACCCTAAAAATTGGAGATGTCCAAGTTTTAGGGTTAGTCTTTTCAAGTTTGAAGTGCACAGAAGAATTAAAAAAAGAATAGGCAGGCGATGAAAGAATCTCTATTGTGATTTTTAACAATCAAACACAAGGAGA
>NZ_JAAVTY010000086.1:0-6302 GCF_018642185.1 Candidatus Rhabdochlamydia sp. W815
TGAGATACATTTCCTAGCGTTTTTGCTAATTTTAAAAGACCTAGTTTATTTTTTATCACTTTTCTCTCTATTGCTATATTCATAAATTACCACTTTGGTTCTGCTTTTGCAACTAAGGCATGATGCCTTAGTTGCAAAAGCTGTTTTTCTTTGCTATTTACCACTAAGTGTCAATTTAAGTCTTGTCTATTACATTTTTATACCTCTTCTTCTAGCAAACGCAAATCTTTATAAGATTGGAGTTGATCGCGAAAAGCTGCTGCTTCTTCAAATCGCATTTCTTTAGCTGCTATTTTCATTTTCTTCTCATATTCTTTAATTTTTTGCTCAATTTCTTTAGTTGTCATGTGAGTGATTTTTTTCTCTTCTAAAGTGTCCACGACATTTGCAAATGTTTGAGCAAGGTCTTCTATTTTTCTCTTTTGAATCGTTTGAGGAATAATGCCGTGTTTTTCATTATATTCTTGCTGTGTGCTTCGTCTTGCCTTTGTAGTATCAAGCGCACCTTGAATCGATTTTGTGATCTTATCTGCATACATCACAACTCGACCATCTATGTTGCGCGCTGCTCTTCCGCAGGTTTGAATCAAAGCCGTCTGGCTACGTAAGAAACCTTCTTTATCAGCATCGAGAATGCAAACAAGAGATACTTCTGGAATATCTAGACCTTCTCGTAGCAAATTAATACCAACTAGAACATCAAAAGTCCCTTTACGCAAGTCATTGATGATCTGCACACGCTCTAAAGTATCTATATCTGAATGCAGATATTTTGCCTTAATTCCAATTTCTGTTAAATATTTAGATAGATCCTCTGCTAGCTTTTTAGTTAAAGTAGTTACTAAAACCCTTCTGTTTTTTTCTGTTTCTTGACGAATAAGCTCTAAGCAATCATCGACTTGACCAGTAGCTGGCTTAATTTCAATAATAGGATCCAATAGTCCCGTAGGGCGAATGATCTGCTGTATAATTTCCCCTTCTGCTTCCTTTACTTCCCATTCAGAAGGAGTTGCAGAAACATAAATCACTTGATTGATCCTTTGGTGAACCTCTTCAAATTTTAAAGGACGATTATCAAATGCAGAAGGCAGGCGAAATCCATATTCCACCAAAGATTTTTTACGTGCTCTATCTCCATTGTACATCGCGTGTAATTGTGGAAGGGTTTGATGAGACTCATCGATAAAGACCAGGAAGTCTTCTGGAAAATAATCTAATAAACAAGGAGGAGGATCACCAGGCATTCTACCACTAAAATGACGAGAATAGTTTTCAATTCCTTTACAAAAGCCTATTTCTCGTATCATCTCTAAGTCATACGTTGTTCTCTGCCACAACCTTTGCTTTTCCAACATTTTATCTTCTGCCGTTAAAAAAGCAGTTGTTTGTTCTAATTCCTTTTTAATGGCATCTATTGCTTTAAAACGCACGCCTTCAGGAGTTACATGGTGAGAGCCTGGATAAATAGTAATTTTTTCTAAAACGGTGCAAACTTTGCCTGTTAAAGGATCAATCTCACAAATACGTTCAATTTCATCTCCAAAAAATTCTATACGATAAGCTAGGCTCTCTTCATAGGCTGGAACAATTTCTAATACATCTCCCCGAGCGCGAAAACTAGCGCGCACAAGATCATAATCATTGCGCTTATAATGCATTTCGACCAAATGCAATAATATATCATCACGACGACGCTTCTCTGTCACTGTAATTGTTAATAGCATCTGTCTATAATATTCAGGCAATCCCAAGCCATAAATACAAGAGACAGAAGCAATGATAATGACATCTTCTCTTTCGATCAAAGATCGTGTAGCACTCAAGCGCATCCGATCGATTTGATCATTAATCGCCAAATCCTTTTCAATATAGGTATCGGTTCGGGCAATATATGCTTCTGGTTGATAGTAATCATAATAAGAAACAAAGTACTCAACTGCATTATTTGGAAAAAATCCTTTGAACTCTTGATATAGTTGAGCAGCCAAAGTTTTATTGTGTGCAATCACTAAAGAAGGCCTGTTTAATCTCTGGATTACATTAGCCATAGTAAATGTTTTTCCCGATCCTGTTACTCCTAAAAGGACTTGGGCTTTTTTTCCTTCCTGCACTCTTTTTACTAACTGATCAATAGCTTGTGGTTGATCCCCGCAAGGAATGAATGCACTGTCTAGGGAAAACATCATAAAAAATCCAAATTAAACGCTGTTTGATCCTAGCATATTCACTATCTGTAAAAGAAGAACAGAAACAGCAACAATAAATACTAAAACCAAAGAAAGTTTACCAAAAGGAAATTGATAAGCCCCTTTCATTGCCTTATGATAGCGACCAACCCATACCATAATCACTGGTAAAATCCCATAAAGGATCACTGCACAAATCCCCCCTGCAAAACTCAAAGCTCTAAAAAAAAACTGCGGATAGCAAAGAGCAAAAAGTAAAGGAGGAGAGAAAGCAAGCAGGCAAAGGCTTAAAGACTCGTGCTTTTTACACCTAACCTTAAACCCATCAGATAAAAAATGCACTAAGCTCAATGCCTGAGAAAAAAAAGAAGTTAGAATAGCAAAAAAGGCTAGCCCTCCAGCCCATATTTTAACTTGAGTAAGATTCAAAAATAAAGAAAGCCCCTGTGAAGAGTCTCTTCCTGTTTGTAAAGACTCCATAATTTGATCTAAAGGAAGAATGCCTAACACAATAAATTCCCAAATTAAGTAGACTGCAAATGCTATTAAGCTGCCCATAACAATAGAAAGACGAACACGCTTTAAGTCTCCTTTCATATAATTGGTAAGAGAGGGAACCATATTTTGAAATCCAAATGCAATAATGAGTAAAGGAAAAGACTTCGGCGCATACATAAAATCTACATGCAAAAGTAACTGAGGGTTGACATAGTTTATGCTAAATAATACAAGAAGCCCAAAAAAAATAATTTTAATTGACATAAGAAAACGGTTGCACAAATCAACACTTCTTGTTCCTAAATAGACAACCCATCCAAACAATACAATTAATGCTACAGATCCTGTCCAATCGGGAATCTGCAGATTAAAAAAGGAATAAAAAAAAGAAGCAAATAATGTGCCAGTACCAGAAATATAGGCAACTAGTAATGCATAAAAGAGAAAAAGATAAGTAACCCAACCGATTGCCTTAAAAGATTTTCCGATGATTCGATCCAAAAGGGATAAAAAATTCATTCGCTCATGAAACCAACTATTTGTTTCTACAAGTAATAAAGCTGTAGAAGTCATAAAACTCCAAGCGAGGAAAAACAAAATAGTGGAGTAGAAAAAACCAGCCATTCCCGTCACTATAGGCAAGGCTAACATACCAGCTCCAATACAGCTTCCCGCAACGAGCAAAGCCCCTCCCAGAACACTGCCTTGTTTCATCCAGAGCCTTTAGCCGTCTTCTTCTCAATAATTCGAATCTCTTGATCTAAACGACCTAGTTCATATCCTTCATAATCCACAAATTTGAAAAAACGCTCAAAAATAGGCAAGACATGACATACTTGTTTTGCCATCTCTTGCGCAATAAATCGATAGGTAGGATGACCTGCTGGAGCAGAACGCAGTTCGCAAAGCCATTGAAGCAAGCGCAGATTTACATGAAAATACCAATGCATATTAAAAGCCATAGGAGCTACATACTGCGCTTCTTCAGAAAATTCTTCTGCAATTTTATCATAAACTTTTTTAGCTCTTTCCATCGCTTCTCTATAGGGTTTTTCCATCTCTGTATCTAAAATTTCATGGGGAATAAAATAACCAAAATCACAGGTAATAATTTGTCTTTCTTGAGTGAGCATTCGATGGCGTTGAAGATCGCGATATACACCAAAATCAGCTACTATTTCAAAAGTAAATGTTGCATGTTCCAAAGCTCTAGGAGATTTATGTCTTCTATTCTCACGGAAATTAGAGGCTGAATCTAAAATGTGATTTAATTCCTCTGTAGAAAGATTTTTACAGTGCTCTTGTAACTCAAATAATCCTGCATGACAATGCTCAAATAATAAAGCCGCTGCTACTTTTATAGGAGATTCTTCTTCATAACCAATCAATCTCACCCCTGCATGCTCCATTTTATCTAAACCAACAGAGTGCCTAGAAGCTAGCAGTTTTAATGTATTGCCCATCTGCTCACGAAACTGTGTAAAGCTAAGCTGATATTTATGATTAAGGTCAGCCCTTCGAACAAAGGAGGGAAGGATTTTATTCAGCTCCTGAAAGCTTTTTCTACCGATATCTTGTACTTCAGCCAAATTATGGCTATTTAATTTCTGGATTAAATATTCAAAAAATCTCCCATTTCCATATATCCCCATATTTGTCAGTGTGCTTACAGGCAAAAGTCCTCTCAAACAATCAAGAACCTTAGCACGCAAAGCAGCTGCATAGGCCACTTTGGAAACATCGTGCTCCTTAGGGAATTTTTTTTCCATTTGCCCCATTAAAGGAGGTATTAAAGAAGAATAGGTTTCAAATAACGAGTTACAAGTTTGCAAATACGTTTCACGAAATGCTGATGCTAGTAGAATAGGCTCTCGATAAAACAAATATTTTCCGTCTATTTTTTGATCAAAATAAATATAACGAGTAGATTTTTCTAAAGGAGATCCACCAATTCGAGCATCTTCTATAATCTTAGCTGAAATCATAGAAATATTTTCAATAGCAAGATGTCCCCCACCTAATTCTCCAATAGAATCATCACCATAGCCATCTAAAATCCGATCGTAAAAGTTTTGCGCTTTTTTGATTCCTATGATCTGATCTTCTACTTGTTTCTGATCTAAATCCACTTGAGTCCCTGTAATCGCTACAAAGGCAGTTTCCTCATTAAGGATAAAATCTTTAAGCAATAAAGATCTCAGCCCTAAACTAGATCTAGAATAGCGAGAAAATAAAGCTCCTTTAATTACTTCTGGTAAATTTCGTAAACAAAAAATATTACTTGTAGTATGAGTTACATATCTTTGAAGGATTTTAATTTGACTATCTGTGAATTCTTCGTAACCTTCGGTCATGAAATCTTCCTTTTAATCCTTGTTTCTTTCATTTAATGATTTGCCTTAAACATTAATAGAGTGACACATTCTTTGGGCACAATCAAGAAAAAAACCATCCCTTACAAATTAAGAATTTAAAGCTCAACATTTGCATAAATAGCCTTTGGTGTGCTTTGATCAATATGCGTTTTCTTAAAAGGTGGCCTCATGTTGATTAAAAGACCTCACCGCAATCGAAAAACCGTAGCCATCCGCTCTCTTCTAGCAGAAACGGTATTGCTTCCCAGTGACTTTGTCTTACCTGTTTTTGTTACAACAGAAAAGGAAAAAAAGAGCATTTTCAATATGCCAGGTATATTTGCTTGGCCCCTAGAAAAACTCACTAAAGAAGCAGAAACCTGGCATGGTAAAGGAATTTTAGCAATCGCTTTATTTCCTACTATTCCCCATGAATATAAAGACCCAAATGCTACTTATGCGCTCCAAGAAAAAGGATTAATACCCCAAGCTCTACAGAAATTAAAAAAAGAAATCCCTTCTTTATGTGTAATTACCGATATCGCATTGGATCCTTTCACCTCTCATGGACACGATGGTATTATCAATGAACAGAAAGAAATCCTTAACGATAAGACGGTTTCCATTCTTTCCCAAATGGCTCTTTTACACGCCCAATTCGGCGCTGATTTAGTAGCTCCTAGCGATATGATGGATGGTCGTATCAGAGCAATCCGAACCGTGTTAGACAAACACTTTTTTCATCAAATTGGAATTTTAGCTTATACAGCCAAGTACGCTTCTTGTCTCTATTCTCCCTTTCGCGGTGCAGTAGGTTCTCATTTGCAACACGGAGACAAAAAAAGCTATCAAATGAATCCAGCAAATGCTCGAGAAGCAATCCGCCAAGCTCTATTAGACGAAGAACAAGGAGCTGATATTCTTATGGTAAAACCCGCGCTTTACTATTTAGATATCATTACTAAAATGAAAGCAGCGCTTTCTCTGCCTATTTGTGCCTATCACGTCAGCGGAGAATATGCTATGATCATGGCTGCTGAAGAAAAAGGGATTTTACAAGCAAAAGAGGTCTTTCAAGAAGCCATGCTCAGTATTAAACGAGCAGGAGCTGATTTTATTTTCAGCTATGCGGTTCCTCTATTATTCCCTTAGAGCCTGTTTAAAATCTTTTTTGTTTAAAAAATTGGAAGAAAAGTATCCTTTTGCACAAAGAATCGTGGTTATATGCGATAACGCTGCCTACTATAGGTCAAAAATCGTTGCA
>NZ_JAAVTY010000086.1:6309-6697 GCF_018642185.1 Candidatus Rhabdochlamydia sp. W815
CAATGGAGCCTTAGATGTAAAGCGCTTAGAAGTTACAACTCTTTCTTCCGACTCTATCAATGCGCAATCTACTCTTGATTTGTTTAAAAAATTGGAAGAAAAGTATCCTTTTGCACAAAGAATCGTGGTTATATGCGATAACGCTGCCTACTATAGGTCAAAAATCGTTGCAAATTACCTAAAAACATCCAGAGTAGAAATCAAATTCTTGCCTCCTTATTCTCCCGATCTCAATCTGATTGAACGCCTTTGGCGATTCATGAATAAAAAAGTCCGCAATAATCGATATTATGAAAAGTCTTTTCAAGTTTGAAGTGCACAGAAGAATTAAAAAAAGAATAGGCAGGCGATGAAAGAATCTCTATTGTGATTTTTAACAATCAAACAC
>NZ_JAAVTY010000087.1:0-6567 GCF_018642185.1 Candidatus Rhabdochlamydia sp. W815
TATCGAAAAATATTGGGCCAATATGAAAACGAAAATCCGAGAACTTTTACCTACTGTAGCTAATTTATCCGAAGCCTTAGATCAAGCTGTTTTATCAATGTCGATTTAAATAACTATAACTTCTTACTAGCGTAGGCAAACTCTTACATTTGGCATTAATAAAAAAAGCCCTAGAGGCAAGACAAAAACGTCCTTATTTTTTTCTAGGTCCATTGCGGCTCAAAATCTTCTGCTGGGCAAGATTTTGTTTGATGGTTGTTTTTATCCAGCGAACACCTTCAATGTGAGTGTGAGCTGGTTGAGCATCGGTTGTTGTAATGCCTATTCCCGGCGTAGTGCGTTTAGAATTTTTAGTATTGTGTCTAGCTTTTTTAATTTTCATATGTCTTGTAAAAGAATCCATTAACTCTTTTCTTTTTTGCATGATTTTTTTAGGAATTTTTACAGGAGGATTCTCTTGAATGACGGGGTTTTTTTGAGCAGAATGAATTTCTTTTCTTTGTTTTTTGCGATTTTTTAAAGAGAGTTGATCTTTCATAGATTAGCCTTGAATGGATATATTGCTCTTAAATGCTCATTCTATTTTTTAATTTATTTATTTTCAATTTATAACCAGTATTTTTGTGTAAAATCAGCCTAGGTCTAAAGAAACCTAGGCTAAATAAAAGCTTTTTATTCTTTTTCAGGAGCATTACCAATCAAAACCTCTGAGAAAAGAATAAGAATAGCTGTTGATACAGCACATTGTAGAGCAGACCTTAAAACCTTCAATGGGTCTATAATGCCGCTTTTTAGAAGATCCTCTACTTTTCCTGTTAGGGCATTTAATCCAAATTGCGACTCTTTGCTCAGAATCTCATTAAAAATAACAGCGCTGTCTAGACCGTTATTAGCAATGATTTGCTTAAGAGGAGCTTCGCAAGCTTGGATCAAAATTTGCGCTCCCCTATTTTCTTCATCGCTTAGATGCACGTTTATGTTGCGGCTAGCTCTTAAAAGCCCGATTCCTGCTCCAATTACAATTCCTTCATCAATTGCAGCTCTTGTGGAATTGAGACTGTCTTTAAATATTTGTTGTTTTTGTTTGGCTTCTGCCTCAATAGCACCTCCTACGCGAATGACCGCTGCTCCGCTTATCAATTTAGCTTTGCGATCTTCTAACTTTTCTTTGTTGTAAGAGGAGGTAGTTTCTGTAATTTCTAACTCAATCTGCTTAATGCGTACTTTTACTTCTTCATTTTTGCTCTCATCTGTAATGATAATTGTTTTATCTTTGCTCACAATCACTTTTTCTGCATAGCCTAGATCCTCAAAAGTAGCATCTTTTAAAGACAAACCGGTCTCTTTTGAGATAAACTTAGCGCCTGTTAATATAGCAATATCTTTGAGCATTTCCTGACGGTTATCTCCAAAACCAGGGGCTTTTACTGCACTTACTTTAAGTATTCCCTTTAATTTATTAATCACTAGCGTGGAAAGAGCATCTGCTTCTACCTCTTCTGCAATAATCAATAATTCAGAAGAGGAAGTGGCAATGGATTGTAAAATAGGCAGTAATTCTTGAGCAGATGAGATCTTTTTATCTGTGACTAAAATGCGAGGGTTATGTAGTTCTACACATAGTGCATCTTCTTTTGTGCAGAAAGAGGAACTGATATAGCCACGGTCAAATTGCATCCCTTTAGCTATTTCAACCGTTGTGTGGATTCCTTTGCTCTCTTCTATAGTAATAACACCATTTTTCCCTACTCGTTCAATAGCTTCAGCAATAAAGGTTCCAATGGTTTGATCGCCTGAAGCAGAAGCTGTTGCTATATTTTGTATTTCTTTTTGGGTTTCAATGGTAATAGCATTTGTCTTCAAATCATGTAAAATGGCGTCAAGTGCTTTTTCTATTCCTCGTTTTAAATGAACAGGGTTTGATCCTGATGTGATTTGTTTAGCGGCATTTTTTGCAATTGCGCGTAGTAAAATCAAACAGGTAGTGATTCCATCTCCACACAGCTCTTTCATTTTTGCAGCACTCTCTTTACCTAAAGCAATTCCCATATTTGTATATTGATCTTTTAGCTCGATTTCTTTAGCCACATTATTTCCATGATTGGTAATACTAGGAGCTCCCCAAGAGGATTCTATAGCTACATTGCTGCCTTTAGGACCTAATGTATTACAAACAGCGTCTACAAGTTGATCTATTCCTTCGAGTAATTTATTTCTGGCTTCTTCTTCGAAAATCAGTTCCTTAAGTGTTGACATAACTATCTCCTAGTTAAAAGTGGTTGTCATACAGAGTGACATAATAGTGATTATTTCTGATAGAAGAAGTATAAAAAGAGAAAGCTTATTTTGCAATTAGTTGTCTTCAAAGTCAAGATCTTCTTTATAAATTTTTCTTTTAGGGAGTTGATGCAGTTTGGCGACTATTTTAACGGCTTCAGAGCGGCTAAGATGTAGTTCTTCTTGTAGTATGTTAATATGCGAAATGACATTGCCTGTTAGACAGCCCTCTTGTGTATTTTCTGAAATTAATAAGACGATTTCTCCACGAGGGGTATGTGTTTGAAAATGATCGAGTAAGACACTAGCTTCTCCAAACAAACTCTCCTCATGTAGTTTGGTTGCTTCTCTTACAATACAAAGAAACCTTGTATTATCTAGTTTTTGTAAATGAGACAGGGTTTTTTGTATTTGATGAGGAGTCTCATAGAAGATACTAGTTCCTTTATACTCTAATGCTATCTTAAGGATTAGAGCCCTTTCTTTTTCTTTTTTAGGAACAAACCCTAGAAATTGAAAAACAGTAGATGAAAAGCCAGACAATCCAAGGGCAACAATTAGAGCACAAGCTCCTGGGATCACTGTCATAGGAATTTTTTTCTGGCGACATGCAGAGATAAGTGGTAGACCAGGATCTGAAACTGTAGGAGTTCCCGCATCGGAAATAAGTGCTACATTTTTTCCATTTGCTAAATCTTCTAAAATGCTATCGAGTCTCATTCTTTCATTAAAGCGATGAAAGCTTTTTAGGGGATTTTTAATCGAGTAATGATTTAAGAGGATTTGGCTATGACGGGTATCTTCACATAAGATATAATCACATTCTTTAAGTACATCAAGTGCACGAAAGGAAAAATCTTTTAAATTGCCAATAGGGGTTGAAACTACATATAACATGGATTTTTAGTAAAAATAAAAGGTGGCACCCAGATTCGAACTGGGGATAGGAGCTTTGCAGGCTCCTGCCTTACCACTTGGCCATGCCACCTTAAGGAATTTGCAAAAATTATGCTGTATTAAGCATAAAAGGGTCAAGGATAAGTTTTTTTAATGATTAAAATCTTTATTTAGTTACTCTTTCATACAAATGTATACTTGTAAAGAAATTGCAGCTTATTTAGGCATCCTCTCCTCTAATCTGGTTTCCATAAAGGGATTTCATCAAGATAGCAGGCTAATTGAGCCAAGCGATCTGTTTTTTGCTCTGTCTGGAGAGAGAGTGGATGGTCATGCTTTTTTAAGAGAAGTAGCAAAAAAAGGGGCAGTAGCAGCTGTTGTATCCAAGCGATACAAAGGGCCAAGCTATGGTTTATCTCTATTAGCTGTAGAAGATGTCATGAATGCATTACATCTTTTGGCACAGGTTGTATTTTCAAAGAGACAAACCCGTATTATTGCAGTTACTGGATCTGTGGGGAAAACAACTATTAAAGAGTTTATTGCAGCGCTTTTATCCGCGCAGTTTAGGGTTGCGAAAACTCCCGGTAATGCCAATTCTCGAATAGGGGTACCTTTGGCTTTATTAAATGCAGATAGAAAAGCAGATATTTTTGTTGTGGAAATGGGAATGAGTCAAAAAGGACAAATAGCTAAACTTGTATCTATTGCCCCTCCAGAAATTGCTGTAATCACCAATATAGGTTTAGCTCATAGCGCTTATTTTCCAGAAGGATTAGAAGCTATTGCTCAGGCAAAGGCTGAAGTTTTGTCATCCAGCAAAACGCGTCTTGCTATTTTAGGATCTAATGTAGGAAATTTTTCCGCTATTAAAAATAGCTTGTTGCCCAAAAAAAATTATGGTTTATCACAAGGATTAGATCTCTATTTACAAGTTTGTGAGGAAAAGTTTTGTTTGATAGAAAAATCTGGTAGATCTTCTTTTTTTTCTTTGCCTTTTCAAGCAGAGCATTTATGGGAAAATTTTTGTGGTGCTGCTCTAGTTGTTAGGGAATTTGGCGTTTGCTGGAAAAAGATTATTGAACAAACCAAGCAACTTAAAACCATTTCTCATCGATTTACTATTGTAGAAAAAAAAGGGATTATATTTGTTGATGACTCTTATAATGCTAGTGTGTCTTCCATGAGAGCAGCTTTTAAGTCCTTGCCAAAGTCTAAAGGAAAGACAATTGCTGTAATAGGGGATATGAAAGAGCTCGGAGAGTTTACAGAGACATGTCATTTGGAAGTGGCTAAATACGCATTAGAAGTCACCGATATATTGCTCTGTTTAGGAAAAGATTGTTCCTTAATGGTAGAATTATTTATTAAGAATAAACGCAAAGCTTATCTATATCATGATTTTCAAGATCTGTACAAAGCTGTATATGCTCTTGCAAGCCATGGTGATGTTGTTTTAATTAAAGGCGCGAATTCTCATCAATTATGGCGCATTTTGGATTAGGATTGCGATGTTTTCATCTTCTAGCTTAAGATAACATTTACTTAAAGAACAACTTAAGAGTGCATCCGTGATTCTTTTCATTTATCAATATTTAAGTAGTTTAGGAATTCCATTACATTCGGTTTTTACTTATTCATCTACTCGGACGATACTAGCAGCATTGAGCTCTTTGCTATGTGCGATTTGGATAGGCCCTTACTGTATCAGAAGGCTCTATGCCTTAAAAACAGGACAGTCAATTCGTGTGGAAGATTGCCCTCTATTAGCAGAACTTCATCAAAAAAAAAAAGAAACCCCGACTATGGGAGGTATTTTCCTTTTATTTTCGGCACTGATTTCCCTTATTTTGTGGATGGATTGGAGAAGCAGCTTTACCATCATGTTATGCTTACTTACTTTGGGTCTAGCAGTTATAGGTGGAATTGACGATTATTTAAAAATGAAATTAAAAAATTCTAAAGGAATGAAGGCGCGCACCAAATTTCTCATGCAGCTGTTTATTACATTAGGAATTTGTAGCTATCTATATATCCCTCAGTTTACACAAGAAGACTTCTTGCATCCACCTATTGCTAAAGAATGGGTTAAAAGAAGCAAGACAGAAGGAGAGTGGAAAGTATTAAATACACAGCAATACATGGGCTATTATTTTGTTCCTTTTATCAAAAAGCCTCTATTTAAGTTAACTGGTTTAAGCTTAGTGCTTGGAATTTTTTTAAGTGTATTTGTAATCACCGGTTCTTCCAATGCGGTAAATTTAACAGACGGATTAGATGGTTTAGCTTCAGGTTGCTTGATTATGGTAGCGGTTGTATTAGGAATCGTTGCCTTTTTATCAAATAATAAAGAAATGGCTCGTTACCTAAATATCTTATACATCAAACAAAGTGGAGAAATAGCTATCTATTTATTTGCTGTTATTGGCGCAACTCTTGGGTTTTTGTGGTATAATGGGTTCCCGGCACAGGTCTTTATGGGCGATATCGGCTCATTATCTCTAGGGGGGATCATTGGCTTTTGTGCTGTTTTATTACGAAGAGAGCTTCTTTTAGCCTTAGTGGGGGGAGTATTTGTTGCAGAAACCCTTTCTGTGATCTTACAAGTAGGAAGTTACAAATTGCGTAATCGCAAACGTATTTTTCTATGTACACCTCTTCACCATCATTTTGAATATAAGGGCTGGCCTGAGACAAAAGTGGTTATTCGCTTTTGGATTATGGGTTTGATTTTAGCGTTATTGGGGTTAGTTTCCTTAAAATTTCAGTAAGAGTTAGAGCTGTTGCTATTTTAGTTTGTATTTGCTTGCATAGTCAAACCAAAATGCTTTGCAATTTTTGATAAAAAATGATCGGGGTTTTTCTCTACATAAGCGATTAATCTCTGATCATCAATTTTCCTATAAGTGCTTTTCTTTTTTAGAGGTTCTACGTTTCCTCTTTGTTTCTTACTCTTTACCCATCGGTAGACAGTTGCAATCCCAACTTGAAATAGCTGGCTAGCCTTCATTAGACTTCTTGCGTAATTAGGTTTTTGCTATACTTCCTTCCTAAATGGAGGAATATGAAAAATTACTTAGAACTTCAATCACTCTCACCCGAGCAATTTAGAAGACTAACAGGAGTGAAACGAAAAACTTTTGAAGAAAAGGTCTTAATTTTATTGGAAGAGCAAAACAAAAGATAGAGAAAAGCTAGGAGAAAAGGCTTACTTAAACCTAGAAGACAAGCTTTTAAAGACTTTAGAATATTTGAGAGAATATCGAACGTATTTTCACACAGGTTGCAGGTACGGTCTGAGAGCCTGTTTAAAATCTTTTCAAAAGTAGAGCAATAAAAGCAAGAACCACCATATTCAGGCTTGTATGTAGTTTTCTTTCTCAATTTTTCCAT
>NZ_JAAVTY010000088.1:0-6077 GCF_018642185.1 Candidatus Rhabdochlamydia sp. W815
TTACGCCTTTATGTCCTGCCCCTATGACTGTATCTAGTTCCCAGTCTCCTAAACGAGTCTTTTTTTCTACAATACAAGGCCGTTGCTTAATATCTATACGACCAGGGATGTTCCCTCTTCCAGAAGTTCCCTTTCTCTGCTTGTTATATTTTTTCCCTCGATGACGGAGCTCTCTATAAAGCTGTCCTCCCTGTCGTTTATCTTTCCAGATATGATTATAGATGGTCTCATGACTAACATGTTCTTTACCATGTCTTTTAAGCCATCCGGATATTTGTATAGGGCTTCATTGCAACTTGATTTTTTCTTCAATACTGGTAACTATTTGAGGAGTCATTTTTTTATTGGGCTGAGAATTTTTTCTAAGAAATGCTTTTTCTTGAGCTTGCTGATGACGGTATCCTCGTTGCCCTTTATTTCTCTTAAGTTCCCTACTAATAGTGCTATGATGAACTTTTAGAATGGTTGCTATTGAGCTAGATGTATCGCCTCTAGCTTTTAAAATAGACTTCTTTCGAAATTCCTCAAAGCAACTCCAAATTGTGAATTTAGGCAATTTAAAGAGATTTAAGATTATAAGCGATAGATACAGAAATCGGAGAAAGAGGTTTGGTTTGTGATTTAATCTTATCGCAGGGATTCACAATTTGGAGTTGCTTTGAGGAATTTCGAAAGAAGTCTAATATAAATCTGACATCTTTGGTCATAGGTTAGGTGATGGTAGCCTTTAGGCAAGGTCTCTCCTTGTATTTGATTGTTAAAAATCACAATAGAGATTCTTTCATCGCCTGCCTATTCTTTTTTTTAATTCTTCTGTGCACTTCAAACTTGAAAAGACTGATTCTTTCATCGCCTGCCTATTCTTTTTTTAATTCTTCTGTGCACTTCAAACTTGAAAAGACTTCCTCTTAACAATAAGTTCTAAAACACAATAGATTTTTTACTTATATTAAGTATTTAAAAAAATACTCTTTTATAATTAAGCGTAATTAATTATTAAAATAAATTCAAATTAAATTTTAAACTAAAAATTATTTTTTTATTTATTGTTAACATGTATTCACTACACTCTTTAATAGGGCGCATTCCGTCTTATTTTTATCGAAGTAATTTGACGCAAAAAAACTTTTAAGATAAAATGATTCGCTTATTGTGGCGGTCGTAGCTCAGCTGGTTAGAGCACTGGATTGTGGTTCCAGATGTCGCGGGTTCGAGCCCCGTCGATCGCCCAAATTCTTACTATCTCCTGTTCAATTATGCTAAGAGCCTGTTTAAAATCTTTTCAGTAAGGCATAATGATAGTTTTCATAAAACCTTTGGAGGTAATTATGACCCGCTCTTATCCAAGCGATATCTCGCGTAACCAATTTAGCAAAATCCATCTAATACTTGAGTCTACACGCAAAAAAACACGTCCACGAATAGTTAATCTATATGATATTTTTTGTCGGGTTTTGTACATTTTAAAAAGTGGTTGCCGGTGGCGTATGTTACCCATAGAATATCCTAAATGGGAATGATGTGATTATTATTTCCCTCTTTGGAATAAAAAAGATCATAAAAATTCTAAGAGTATTCTTGAAATAGTTTTAAAAAAAATTAGTTGGCGAGGTCAGAAAAAGCAGTGGTCGGAAAGAGAAAACAAGCTTTGTAATTATTGATGCTCAAAGTGTTAAAAACATTGCATAACTGGGTTTTTTGAAAAAACTGCTCTATCTTGCAAGAAGATGTTATCCTTTGTATAAAAATGTTTATACATTCAACCTCTTAATTTGAATGCAAACGAGTATACAGTGGAGAAGATAAGGACATGATGCAGGGAAAAAAATATCAGGAATAAAAAGACATATAGCAGTCGATACCCAAGGGCTTCCTCATGCGATTCACATTACCACCGCTAATATCACTGACAGAAATGGGTGTATAGAAGCATTTTCACTACATAAAAACCATTTTTTCGGTGTAAAAAATGTTTTAGCAGATAGAGGATATTCTGGAGAAAGATTTGCAAAGAGTGCGCAGGAAATATTAGGATGTATAGTAGAAATAGCCAAAAGAAATGCACTTCATACTTTTACAGTTATTCCTAGAAGATGGGTTGTAGAGCGTTCTTTTGCGTGGATAGAAAAATGTCGCAGGCTATGGAAAAATTGCGAAAGATAAATACATACAAGCCTGAATATGGTGGTTCTTGCTTTTATTGCTCTACTTTTGAAAAGATTTTAAACAGGCTCTAAGTTAAATTTGTAGGCTAAGGAGATTTTCATGTCTTTATTAGAAGCTTTTTTGTTAGGTCTAATACAAGGGTTAACTGAATTTTTTCCGGTTAGCTCTTCAGCACATCTTACATTATTTAAATTGATGCTTGGTATCCAAGACACAGAAACCCAAGTTATTTTAAGTCTTTTCTGCCATTTAGGCACTCTCTTAGCTGTGATTGTTTTCTTAAAACAAGATATTCTAACCATTTTGCGAACGGACCGTAAAAAAGCTCTTTTGCTTTTTTTAGCAATAATTCCTCTTATTCCTTGCTATTTACTGGTTAAACCATTTAAAGATTGGGTTTTTAATCCCAACTTTCTTGGGTTTGGTTTAATGTTTACAGGCTTTGTTTTACTGATAGGTCATTTTTGGCGTTTAAAAATACCCATTGAATCTTCTTTGAAAAAACGCGTACATGATGCTCTCTACATTGGAGCCTTGCAATCCATTGCTTTAATTCCTGGTGTATCGCGTAGCGCTTCTACTATTTGTTGTGCTCGTGTTTTAGGATGGGAAACAAGCGATGCAGTACGCTTTTCTTTTTTACTCTCTATTCCTACTATTATCGGCGGTAACTGTTTAGAGCTTTTTCAAATAACTATATGCGATGCTCCTAAAGATTTCTCCCTGATGGCTTGTATAGTGGGATTTATCACTTCTTGCCTAGTTGGGTTGCTTGTTATTCGCTTTGCCTTTTCTATCCTAGAAAAAGGAAATTTTAAACCCTTTGCTTGGTATTGTCTTATTCTTGGCTTTTGCAGCGCAATTTATTTAAACTATTAGGAGTTGATAGTGAATAAAAATACATCTTTTGAAAAAAAATCTAAAGTAGTACATCCAGAAGCAAGAGGATTGATCTTATTAGCACTTACTGTGATTGTTTTACTAAGTTTGATCAGTTTTCGATTCGATGCTCCTCATCAGAATTGGTTAGGTCTCATTGGTTGGGGATTGGGATTTGGTTTTAATTATCTTTTTGGAATAAGCAGCTATCTCATTGCTGGTTTTGGTTTGTGGCTTGGATGGAAGTTGATCCTCAATCAAAAACCTATATATATGCTATCTAAGCTTTTTTGCTTCCTGATTCTGTGTTTTTCTTGTTGTTTTTTACTAAATTTACTAGCAGAGAATAAATGGACTTACACTCAGTTGTTTGAAAACAGGGTGTATACCGAATCATATTTTTTCGAACTCCCCTATCCTTATTCTACCCTTCGATATAATTTGGGAGGAGTTCCTTTGTACTATCTATATAAGGACATCCCTACATTTAATTTACAGCATATGCTAAGCGATGTAGGAATCTTTATTACTTTCTTTATAACAGCTTGCGTATCTTTTTTGTTCTTAATGGAAATTGAATTGCTTGCCATTGGCAGAAAACTTAAATCTTTCACCTTATTTCTAAAGAATAAACTCCTTAACAAAATCTCTCAAAAAAAAACACTTCCCACGATTAAAAGCGCTTCTGAAATTGAGCGTTTACTTTCACAGCGCTCCATAGCTCCTCCTTATTTACACACAAAACCTCAAGAAAGGCCGGAAAAGGAGATAAAAATTCGCACGATGGCGGATATTGAGCCTGTTAAAAAAAAACAGCCCATAGAAACTAAACTCAGCAAACGGCAACTAGCGCTTAATGCACAATGTGTTGTCAAAGGAGATTATACAACATATCAAGTCCCTCCTGCCTCTTTATTGAATCACCCTAAAAAAGTAGATCAACCACTTCTAAAAAAAGAATTAAAAAAACAAGCCGAGGTACTTCAAGATACTTTAATGAGTTTTGGGATCGAAGCTAAAGTCGGTGAAATCAACTGCGGCCCCACTATTACCTCTTTTGAAGTACATCCAGCTATTGGAGTAAAAGTACAAAAGATCAAAACGCTAGAAAATGATATCGCTCTCAATCTACAAGCTAAATCCATCCGCATTATTGCTCCTATTCCAGGTAAGGCAGCAGTAGGGGTAGAAGTCCCTTCTATTTATCCTCAAGAGGTGAGTTTTAAAGAGCTGCTAACCCAATATCAAAGCCATGTACGTAAAATGATGGTTCCTCTTTTGCTAGGTAAAACAGTCTCAGGAGATAGCGTAATTAGCGATTTAAGTAAAATGCCTCACTGTCTAATTGCAGGGGCAACAGGTTCGGGAAAATCCGTTTGCGTAAATACTCTGATCATGTCCATTCTTATGAATGCACGCCCTGATGAAATCAAGTTAGTCATGATCGATCCTAAAAAAGTAGAGTTAACCCCCTATACTAATCTACCTCATATGTTAGCACCTGTTATTACAGAACCCCATGGAGCTTATGCAGCTTTGAGTTGGCTTGTAAAAGAGATGCAAACCCGCTACGATATTTTAAAGCAATTAGGAGTACGTAACATCACAGCTTTTAATAATAGGCAGATCAATCAAGAATTAGAAAGTTCTTTGAATATTCCTATCCCTGCTAAAATGTATGCAATTGTAGCTATTATTGATGAGTTTGCTGATCTTATAATGGCCTCTAGCTCTGATTTAGAAACTCCCATTGCTCGTATTGCCCAAATGGCTCGTGCAGTGGGCATACATCTTATATTAGCAACACAAAGACCATCTAGAGAAGTGATTACAGGTCTTATTAAAGCAAATTTTCCTACTCGAATCGCTTTTAAAGTAGCTAGTCGGATTAACTCGCAAATCATTCTAGATGACGTAGGAGCAGAAAGTCTTTTAGGAAATGGCGATATGCTTTTTTTACCCCCCGGTACATCTACCTTAATTCGTTCTCAGGGAGTATATATTAGCGATGAAGAGATCAATCGAGTCGTCTCTTTTATATGCAATCAAAGCCCTCCGAATTATTTGATAGAATCTTTTGACAAAATGCGTTTTGAAGATCTATCTTCTGAAGAAGGGGCAGAAAGCGGTCCTCGTGATATGCTCTATGAACAAGCGCTTAACCTAGTTATAGAAACAGGAATGGCATCGACAACTTTTCTGCAACGCAAATTGAAAATTGGCTATGCAAGAGCTGCCTCTTTAATGGATGAACTAGAGAGCAAAAAAGTGATTAGCTCGCAAGAAGGAGCAAAACCTAGAAGGATTTTAGTGGATCCTAAAGATTCCTTGCTTAAACCAAATAAGGTAAATGATACAGAATAACACTCCTGACGAGGATACAATCCATCCCGATATTCCACTATTGCCCGGTTTAAAGTTCATGGGATACATCCTCTATGGATTTGCTTGTATTACTCTATCTATAGCCATTTTTGCACCTAAATCGAATTCTATTTACACCGAGCTTGCAGAAGATAACTTAACAACTCCTCAAGAAATGGAGCAAGGCTCGGGTTTAAGTCTTCTTACAGAAGATGAATCTCTTTTAGAGCTTGATCCCAGAGAGGTTTTTAACTTTTTCTATGTGAGCGCATTATTTGCTTTAGTAGGAACTTCTTGCTTTTGGCTCTTTTATAAAAAGAAGAAAAATCTACAGGTTTAATCATTAATGAACAGAAAAGAGTCTAAAAAAATTCTTTTGGCTGATTCTGATCGAAAATTACATCAACGTATTAAACAAGCTAAAGAAGCAGCGCAATATCATTTCGAATTCGCAGCTTCTGGAACAGAAGTTTTGAAAAAAATGCCTCATTTTCAACCCGATCTAGTGGTTGTAGAGCTCGTGCTACCCCATATTCACGGAATCGAAGGGCCCTTTCAACCTCGAATTGCACAAAAAAGAACATATAAATACTTGAAAAAACATCTATTGTGCACCCGAGCATAGCATGTTTGTAGATAATCTCCTAAACACTTCTAGTGGAGTTTCG
>NZ_JAAVTY010000088.1:6084-6516 GCF_018642185.1 Candidatus Rhabdochlamydia sp. W815
GTTATTTAGTATAAGTTTCCACCCTTTCCATATCCTTGGAAGTCGTATCTAAAAAGCTTTGTGTTTTAGGAAAATATTGCCTAACTAGTCCGTTTGTGTGCTCATTTAAGCCTCTTTCCCAAGAATGGTAGGGCGTTGCAAAGTAGAAGTCTGTCTCTAGCTCGAAACTAACCATTTGGTGATAGGCAAATTCTTTTCCATTGTCTGCTGTTAATGTGTGTACAAAATCTTTGATAGGTTTAAGTTGTTCTATTAACGCTAGACTTACTTCCTCTGCAGTTTTATGAGAAACTTTGGCGAGCTTGGAAGTTCTTTCTACCATTGATATAATTGCGCCTTTATGTCCTGCCCCTATGACTGTATCTAGTTCCCAGTCTCCTAAACGAGTCTTTTTTTCTACAATACAAGGCCGTTGCTTAATATCTATACGAC
>NZ_JAAVTY010000089.1:0-6467 GCF_018642185.1 Candidatus Rhabdochlamydia sp. W815
AGTCAGCTCTCTGGCTAGGGATCAGTTTTTTCATACTCAATAGCTTAACACAAAACAAAATATTTTTCTATACGATTGAATCGGAACCACTATATATAAGCCAGAGAGCAAGCTAGCAAATACCTTAGGAAACCCTGCTAAGAGGATTCCTGTTGAAATCACAATCCAAACAGAATTTCCATCCCATACCGGACCTATAGCATTTAAAAAAAACCTGCGCTCTTCATCTTTTCTAGCAAAAAGATGTAAACAGCCAAATCCTAGATCGAACCCATCCAATGTTGCATAAGCAATAGCAGAGAAGAGAAAAATAAAGAGGGCAATATGTTGCAAAATGAACATGCTCATCAGGATTTGTCCTTTAGATAGAGATCCCGATAGAGATCTTGATCTTCTGTTAAATTTTGACCGTGTTTGATCTTCTTATCGAGGAGGAATAGAAATAGAACGAAGAAGAGTAAATAGACGATAACAAAGAGAATGAAGGAAATAAGATTTTGCGCAACGGTTACCGTTTCAGAGAACCCCTCACTTGTTTTTAATAGTTTGTGAACAAGCCATAGCTGTCTTCCTATGCAAGAAGAATACCAACCAGCTATATTAGCCAACTGAGGCAGAATAACCGATAGAACCAAGAACCATTGTAGAACAGGAGCTAATACCCACTTTCTCTTCCACCACATATAAAGACCCATTAGAGAAGCAAACATCATCAATCCCCAACAAATAATCATCAGGTGATAAACCTGAAAGACGGGTTGGATTAAAGGCCATTCTTCGTAAGGAAACTCATTTAAGCCCAGCACTGTGGGTTTAAAATCACGATACACCAAAAAGCTCAGTAGTCCAGGAATAGGCAATCCATAAACCTTTTGCTTTTCCACATCTACCCAACCAAAAGCATAAGCGGGAGTATAAGGTTTTGTTTCAAAAACCCCTTCAAAAGCAGCGAGCTTAACAGGATTGTACCTAGCAATATCTCTTGCTAGAAAATCTGCAGAGATGAGTTGCAAAATACCTGTTATAAACGCCATCAAAACCCCTAATTTAAAGGAGCGCACAGCAAACTCATAATGCTGCTTTTTCATTAGATAATAGGCAGATACGCTGATGATTAAAAAGGCCCCTGTTAACCAAGCAGAAAGGAGGACATGTATAATGTGATCAATAGCTGTGGGATTAAACAACATCTGAACCCAGTTGGTCACTTGAGCAACAACAGTACCATCTGGTTGAGTGACTAATTCATAGCCTGCAGGATATTGCATCCACGAGTTAACTGCTACGATCCAAAACGCACTAAAATGCGCTCCAAAAGACACCAAAATTGTCGATAGAAAATGGATGTTAGAAGAAACCTTTTTCCAACCAAAGAGAAGAAGCCCTAAAAATCCCCCTTCAATTAAAAAAGCAAAAAAACCTTCCGCACTTAAAGCGCTACCAAATACATCTCCTACAAAACGAGAGTATCTAGCCCAATTGGTTCCTAAGCTAAATTGCAAAGGAATCCCTGTTGCTACTTCAAGAGCAAAAGTTAAGGCAAAGATCTTTAGCCAGAATTTGGTCATATCTTCCCAAACTTTCAACTTGGTTTTTAGATACATCCCTTCCATAAAAATCAAAGCTAAAGAAAGACCAATGCTCAGTGGGGGATAGATATAGTGAAAGGTCAACGTAAAGGCAAATTGCATACGAGATAGAATTTCTACTGTCATAACCACTCTGTAAAAAATATTTTTATATTACTTTAGTGAATCACGAATAGTAATTCATTATGACGAAAGCAAGGAATTGTCCAAGGAGGATCGTACCTTGCCAAAATACAGGGACCAGTAGGGGAATAGCCATGCTGTTCTATAAGTTCTAAAAGCAATCTTGTATTTTGTGTAGCTTTTTTTTCTGTACAAAACCCTGAAAAAGCAAGTGCTGCCCTTTTCTGTGTTTCTATCTGTTTTAGAAGAATCCGAGGATCCTTAGGAGAGGGGAGATCTGTAATCTTGTAGTTTATTGGCATGCTAAAAGCAATTAACCAATTTTTTTGTGTTAAATCTTCTGTTTGTTCTACAGGAGCTGTCATAGCAATTTTGGATTTAGTTGCATTTTGCCCAAAAATATAAGCTGCAAGAATATTAAAACCTTCTTTGGTAGCTTGTTCGAAATCATTTTGAATCCTTGTTTCTGCAATAACGCGCGGTTCATATTGCCTAATTTCAAAATTACCCCATTTTTTCAACACCAGATATTTGGGCCGATCTTTTTTATTTGCCAAGTTTTTCTTCTCCAATATGAAATTTATGAAAAAAACGATGAACTACAAGAGCAAAAATAATTGTAATAACCAACAGAAAAACAGTCCCGCTAAAAAGAGCGTAAGTGCCTGCAAAGATTTTTCCTCCTTTGGTTTCTATAGTTGCTAAAGGCCCCATGCCCAATAAGAGCATAGCAGCATTCTCATAAGCGTCGATCCAAACCATCTTCTCAAAGTGATGAAATCCAAACATACCTCCACTTAAAGACCCTAAAATAATCAAAAAAACCCATAGATACATTACGAGTTAAGCGCTTGAAAAACAATTTTGGATTTAAGCCGTAAGGATTTTTTTTAGTAAGCATAAGATATGTCTAGTACTTTTTTTTATCAGCATAGCAATCTAGCTAAAGCAATCAACAATTATTTTATTTCTGGAGAGGTTTTCAAAAAGAAATCAGAGAAGAGGTCTAAGAGTTCTTTATGTTTACAGATCTTTGCATAGAAAAATAAGCCTAAGATAAAAGCAAAAGCTTGTGTGAAAAAAGATAAAAGCTGAGAGGATACATGGCGAGTTAAGCCTAAAGAAGAGTTCAATAAGAAACCAATCCCAAAAGCACAAAGAGCTGCAAATGCACTAGCAAAAACGGTTTTAAATATTAAAGGCAAAAACAAAGGAGATTTCCATCCTGCTTTATGACTAAATTTATAGAGAATCCAATAATTGAGGTAGGCGCTTATGCTGGTCGCCAAAGCAGTGCTAATCACACCTAATTGCAACTGAAATACAAATAGGGTATTTAAAACGATATTAACAGCAACTGTAGCAACAGAGAGAAACATCGGTGTACGAAAATGATTCTGTGCATAAAAAATCGCAGAGAACAGAAGCACTAAGCTGCTAGGAACAAGACCCAAACTATATGCCCAAAGACAAAAAGTGGTTTTTACTACCGCTATTTCGGAAAAGTTTCCTCTGCCATATAACAAGTTAACCGAACTAGTACCGATTGCCAGAATGGCAAAAGTACAAGGGATCATCACCATCATGATCCGTTGATAACTAAAACTAAATAAGTTTTTTGCTTGTTCGATCTGTCCATTTTTCAAACATCTTGCAAGACGAGGAACGATTGTACTGACACAAGCAATTCCAAAAATAGCTAAGGCTAATTGCTCTAGTCGAATGGAATACCAAAGATAGGTAGGAGCCTTTACATCGATATATCTGGCGAATAGAGGATCAACAAAGGAATTGATTTGCATAGCTCCCACACCGATGATGCTTAAACTTAGCGTCTTTGCTAATGTTTGGACCTCTTCTGGGATTTGTAGATCAAACCACTGTCTCCAATTACCTCCAACACACCTCAATGTAGGCACAAAAGTAATTAGCCATTGTCCAAAAAAACCTATAGCAACCCACTTTGCTAAATATGGCATAGCTAGATCTGGAGCTTGATGACGTAATAAAAAAGCTGCTAGCATCCATATCATATTGCAGATAAAAGGTGCAAAGCTAGGAATAAAAAAATACTCATAACAATTGAGAACAGAAATATTAAGACCGTACATACAGATAAATAAAAGACCTGGTAGGAGCCAAGCCGTTAGCTTTAAGATTTCACGATTAGCATCTGAAATGGGCAAAGTTAAAAAAGCGGTAATGCCCCCTTCTGCCAGCAAGATAAAGCCTATTAGTAATAAAGAGAGCAAAAGACTTAACTTACAAAAAAAACGATTTGCTCTAGATTTATCTTGTACATGTATTTGCATAAAATGAGGGATAAAAGCTGATTGAAAAGGGCCTTCTCCTAAAAGACGCCTTAATAAATTAGAGAGCCGAAAAGCTACCATAAATGCAGCAACCGATGCATGATCGCCAAAAGCAAAGGCCATCACTAAATCGCGTCCCATACCACTCATACGGCTTAAAAGCGTTCCAGAAAAAAAACGCTTTATAGTAAGCCTTAAGCTTTTCTCCTCCAAAGCATCCTCACATTTGAGAGTGAGTGTAGAAGTGGCAGATTTTAAAGAGCAAGACAAAAAGTGTTCAGAGCAATTTACGAAGATCCGCCTGAAGCAAAGCAAAAGTCAAAACGGATCGCGAAGGGGAATTTGTTTTTTCTCTCCTTGGATGTGCACCTCTAAAAATCCCTGCATCAGACCTTCTTTCAATTCACCTTTTGTGAAAGAAACCACATCAGCAATCGCCTTTCCATATTCTGTCTGAGATTCCCCTTGAGAAGAAATTTTTGCTAGAAAAAATCGGCATTACAGAGGAGAGCACTCCATTGTCAGGGGGCTACTTGGCCTAGAAAATGCAAAGAGGATGCTACGAGTCCCGTTTCTTCTTGTAATTCGCGCAGAGCTGCTTCTTGTAAATCCACTCCTCCTCTAGGAAGCTCTAGTGCCAAGAGCGAGGGGCATACCGATAGATTACAATCAATGCTATACGGCCAAGGTAAAACCGGTAAACACTTTATATGCTCCGTGAACCAAAAGACTTGTTGTATCAAGATGGTTTTTAGGGTCCAGTAAATCATTGTCTAAAGCAACACCAAAAGCTACTGCAGCGAATAGCTTGGCTTGGCGCCGTAATCTGCAATATCGTCGAGTGCATGCCCTAGTATATAGTGGTTCCGATTCAATCGCATAGAAAAATATAGGATTAACGACAAGTTTCAAGTCGTTGACTTAAATCCCATTAAGTTAGCCGTTTGAATTAGCACTACTATATATTCTGTGATATCTTTAGCTTCGAATTCTGGGCTTAAAAGCCTTTCTATCGGCTTAGTTTCAAAAAACTGATGAGTCAAATAAAGCCTTCTATTCGTAAAACCTAATCCATTTATAATCATAGCAACCGCAGCTATGCCAGAACTGACTTTTCTTTGCTGATAACAGAAGATAAAAACTCTTTATGATCAACAAAGACCTAGCTGGAAAAAATATTTAGAGTCTTCTAGTAAAGGAGTCATAGAATACATACAAGAAATCATTTAAGCGGGCTGTATAACCATTTTTACAATGATTGCGTTTTAGCCAGTTGTTTCTTCAAAATGCAATGCTTCTGAGTTTAGGCAATATCTTTTGCCCGTTGGTTTGGGTCCATCATCAAAGAGATGTCCCAGATGTCCATCGCATCTACTACAGAGGACCTCTGTCCTTGTGCTAAATAAACTGGTGTCTTTTTGATAACTGAGGTTTTCTTCTATAATCGGCGCCCAAAAACTAGGCCATCCTGTTCCTGAATCGTATTTGGTATCTGAACTAAAAAGAGGAAGAGAGCAGCCTGCACAAAAATAAATCCCTTGTTTTTTTAGGTTATAGTACTTATTGTGGAAAGCATTTTCTGTTCCTTTTCGCCTAAGAATGTCGTATTGGTCAACGGAGAGCTTTTTTCTCCATTCTTGATCTGTTAAAAGAACCTTTTCTCCATCAAAATGATCTAAAGACAAGAGATCCTCCTTGTGAACGATAGTACTCATTATTAAACAATTAAAATTGCATTTCTTGTTTTTAACTTAAATTAAAAATAGGTGTCAATGAATTGTTTGTACGCAGTTTTTTATTATTTTTTTGTATAAATTTTGATAAATAATTATGATTTTTTGTTTTTAAATGATAAAAATATAAAAAAATTACGATTTATTAAATAAAACTACGATTTTTTATTGAATAAAAACTTTCTTCCTGAGAATGTGAAAATTATAGGGGTTAATATATTGAGCCTACTATAGGACTTACAATTAACAGGAGGAATCTTTTTTATGGCCACAAGAAAGACGGCAACTAAAAAAAGAACAGCTAAAAGCAAAACAACTAGGAAAGCAGCTCCAAAAAGAGCTAAAGCTAAAAGCAAAACAACTAGGAAAGCAGCTCCAAAAAGAGCTAAAGCTAAAAGCAAAACAACTAGGAAAGCAGCTCCAAAAAGAGCTAAAGCTACTAGAAGAAAATCTGCAAAGAGCACTAGCACCAAAAAAAGAAAAACCATATCTAGAAGAAGAAAAAAACCTTCTTTTTCCATGTTGGGTAGAAGCACAACAGGTGGTGAAGATTTAGGTCATCTTTACAGCTAACTTTTTAAAGATAACCTCGAGATAAATTTTTTCGAGGTTATCTTTGGCCCTTTCAACCTCGAAGTGCACAAAAAAGAACATATAAATACTTGAAAAAACATCTATTGTGCACCCGAGCATAGCATGTTTGTAGATAA
>NZ_JAAVTY010000008.1:0-26281 GCF_018642185.1 Candidatus Rhabdochlamydia sp. W815
CTACAACCCATCTTTTGGGAATAACTGTAAAAGTATGAAGTGTATTTCTTTTGGCTATTTCTACTATACATCCTAATATCTCCTGCACACTCTTTGTAAATTTTTCTCCAGAATATCCTCCATCTGCTAAAACATTTTTTACACCGAACAAATGGTTTTTATGTAGTGAAAATGCTTCTATATATAATTTATTTAAACTTATAATTTGCTATACGCGAAATGCAGGAATCTTCATTCCCATAACACCAATCTGATTCAATTACTTTGTTGGCAACGTTTTGAGTTTTATTTTTTACTTGAGTTGCAGTAAAACCAACAACATCTCGTACTGTTTGCCTTGGAACCTGCGGGCATTTGTTAGCAACTGCTTGTTCTACTTTTGGAGTTACTGTCTCTTGGTATCTTTAGCTGATTTGTGATGATGAAGAGCACCGTCTTGTGTATAAGAATCAATTAAGTCAGCAACCGTTTTCTTGTGGTTCTGTTTTCCAAAATTGTATTTCCCCAGCTTGATTTGCCTTGTTGTTTCGTAAGACCAATCTAGTGCTTCCTGTTTTCTTTCAAAATGATCGCATACAGTAGGGTAGCCTTTTATGCGAATTACTGCTCGCCAAACTTTAGTGCTGTCTTTATTTATTCTTTGATAGACCGCCATAACTCAAACCTCTTTTTTATTGTTTTGGTTCGAGCAATTGAAGAGGTGCTTGTAAAGATTGTTTTTCGTTGCACCGTCATTGCACCGCCAAAACAAAATTAGAGTGGATCATTGAACTTAAGTCAAGCTAAAACCTGCTCACAGATACTTGTGAAGATATGGGGCAAGCAGGACTTGAACCTGCGACCGACGGGTTATGAGTCCGTTGCTCTAACCAACTGAGCTATTGCCCCTAAAAAGGCCTGAATGATAGCCAAAATTCAGCTAACATTGCAAGGGTTTTATGGATTTGCAAGGAAAATCTAGATAGGCTATCTAAAATATAAGATCTGAAGTTTGCATAGAAACAGAAAATTCGATATACAAAAGTCTTTTGGAGTATAATTTGATTTATGAAATTACGGCGGCTGGGACTGATTAGCTATGCATTGACTTGTTTTTCTCTGCAAGCATCGGAAGAAAAAGAAGAGATGGTTACAATCGAAATAGATAGAATTAGAACAGATATTTTAACGCGTACGGATAACTTATTAATCGATACTTTTGCTGATGCCACAGATCCTTATTTAGAAGGATATATTCAAGCATTAATCGATGTGCATTATTATGAGTATCAAGTTGTTGTGATTGTTAAAAACCATAAAGTTTACTTAGCAAATCTACCTAACAATGATCTTTTGTCAGAAAGTATCATCTCTTTTGTAGATGATCTACCAGGTGTAGAGTCTGTAGAGGTTGCAGATCTATCAGAAGCAGAGGAAGAAGCTAGAGAAGCCTATGTAGAACAACCTCGTTTAAATGGAATTTGGTTTCCTCAATCTACTGTTTTATTTGCCCCTTTGATAGCAGATCCTAGGCAGCCGGTTAACTCCGTAGCGGTTCGTTGGGGAGACCGAGTAATCGGTCACGATGTTGCAGCTATTTCTCTAGGGGATGATTTTCCGATTTTTCGTTGGCTGAATGTCTTTCGTTGTGAAGGAGACTTGCAAATCGGTATAGAAGCGGGTATTTGGTCTGTATTTAATTATTCTGATTCTTTAGGTCAGGGTAGAGGGTGGTGTGAGCTAATCAATACAGATTATCTTATAGCTATTCCTGTAACATATGCTTTGAACAGCTGGTCTTTTCGTTTAAGAATATATCATATCTCTTCTCACTTAGGAGATGAATTTTTATGCAATCATTCTGAGTTTTTAAAACATAGAAGAAATCCTAGTATGGAAGCAATTGACTTTTTCAGCTCCTATCAAGCTTCTAGTCATTTACGTCTTTATTTTGGACCCGGGGTTATTTTACATAGAGATCCCTCTTTTAATATGAAAACGCTATATGTCCAATATGGGGCAGAATTAAGGGTTTTTGGTAGTAAATTGTATTACCACCGTTTATATGGAACACCATTTTTTGCTATCCATGTAGAAAACTGGCAAGTCAGAGACTGGAATTTTGATGTAAGCATGAAATTAGGATACGAAATTAGTAAGTTGCAAGGAGTAGGCCGTAAAATGCGTATTTATGTGGAATATCATGATGGCTATTCTTATGAAGGGCAGTTTTTTAAAAAACGCACAGAATATGGTGGGATAGGGCTTTCTTGGGGATTCTAAGTCACGATTACAAACCCATCAGGGCTAGGTGGATATTCTGAACCAATAGGCAATGTACCTGAAAAGTATTGTTCATATATTTTAAGTCCTTGAGTAGCATTTTGTATGCAGTAAAAGCAATTGCTGACCCATTCAGATTCTTTAATAGTTCCTAGTTTTAGATTTGATTGGAAGCGAGAGGTGATTTTTTGCTGCCAGAAATGAGAGTCTCCAAATAAAAGAACAGGCGTGGGTGCGATAGAGCCCACTTTTCTTCTTACTTCTTCTAAACACTGTTCAAAATCGGTTCCAAATCCTCCTGGTAAGATAATCGGAAAATCTAAATTAAATTCCGCTTGTCTTTCTACAAGATGATCTAAGCGATAAGTCATTTTTGCTTTAACATAGGCATTTTGTTTTTGCTCTTGAATATTGAGATTATTGCTGTTGCGAAAGTCTACAAGATTTGCGCAGGATAAAACACCAATCCGTTCAGCTACTCTATTTCCCACTTCCATAATGCCAGGTCCTCCTCCGGTTACTAAAGCAATAGGAGTATTCTCATTTAAAAGAGGATGATTTAGAAAAGAGCGCATCTGTATTAAACCTTTTAATAAAGCGGTTAACTCTTCTTCAAAAATACCGGTAATTAGAGTAGATCCATATATGCCAAATGTTGTAGATCTAATAAATGCATCAACAAGCGGTCCGGGAACGAACATACCTGAATCTTTTCCTGGTTTTGGGGTATATTGTAGTACTTTATTTGTCGTGTCATCTACCCAATAGACCGGAATACCAAAACTGGCAAGGTCAAGCAAGAGAGATCTATCTTCATGAGAAAAGAAATTCCCATAAGCTAAAGAAGGTGTTTTAAAGAATATGCCTTTTAAGCAACGTTGAACAGAGTTGCTTAAAAGCATTCTTTTCATTAGAGGAGAGGGGAAGTAGCGGGTTAGCAAAATGCCCTGGCTGGTAATTAAGCCATCTTCAATATATTTTAAAAAGAGATAACAGGCCTGTTGTTCAATGTAGTTCTGCACTAAAAGGGCCTGTTCAGAGGGATGAAAAAGTCCTGGAAAGGGGGTTTTATGAGTATCTCTTACAATCCAATTTTTGGGTTTTAGATTTAATAACTGTTCCCCTTTAACGATAAAAACAGCAGTTCGGTGGTAAGAAGGGGTAGGCGCGGTTTCAAAAGCTTGAAAAAGTTTAGAAGAATCTTCTAAGCAATTTTGTAACTGGTCGCGATCGGTAAAAAACACATGTTCGCGGTGTGGCTCTAAAGTGTAAAATTCAATGGGGATAATCGATACATCTTCTTGAGAAGAACCGAATAACTCGTATACATCGCCAGATGCTGTTGTATCTGGCTCTAGAACATCTGCAGTTGTGTGTGTAACTGCTTTAGGTAAAAATTCGTTTACCACCTTGCCAAATGCCGTACGTATGTGAAGAGGAGCTGTTCGAACCAGTAGAATTTGATTTTCTTGTACTTGTCGTTTGGTGCCAGCTATCCAAGTTTGATCAAGCTGGATGAGTGTTCGCAAGCGAAAAGAAGGATGTATAAGAGCTTTGGATAAAGTGGGAAGTAGCCCTAAAATCGCTTTTTCATCGTAACTAAGAATGCCATTTTGCAGTGGTAAAAAGGCAACTGTACGCCCATCAATTTTTTCTAATAGCAGCTCATCTCTTCCTTTGTGACCAGCTAAAGAGAGTAAAGGTCTCCCTTTACGATCGCTGCGTTCAAACATACGCATCAGGTAATCAGGATCGCGTACCTTTCGTCTGGGATCAGCAGCGAATAGTTTCCCAATATAGGATCCTTGCTGGATAAAATCAAACAAAGCAAGGGCAATTTTTCCATAGGCTTGTAATTGCACTTTTGCCATAGCAAAAGCATTTTTTTCCTTTAGATCTATTTCTTGTAAAACAGCATTAAGCCCCAACTGTGCTAACGTGCTTTTTAGATTAAAGGTAATATGAACAGGGTCAATCCGAAATCCTACAAATGCAGGAGAAATATTTTGGATCTGGATTTCTACATTAAGCAGTTCTGAAAAGGGTCTATCCATTTTTGTTACTAGACCATCTGGAGTAATAAGGTCGTAATGATGTGCTAAAAGATAACTTTCCATGAAAAAAGAGCCTCATGCTTTTCTTTTTTTAGTGAAGCAGATTTTAGGCTTTAATAGGTAGCTCTTTTGCAGTTCTTGAGAATTAATTTTGTTAATGATACATTTAGAATTTGCTTTATTGATGCTTATATGATTAAAAAAAGTATTGGAATTCATGATGGGGCCTTTCATGCTGATGAGGTAACCGCTTGTGCTTTGCTTGTTCTATTTGACTTGGCAGATGGGGCCAAGATTGTCCGCACTCGCAATCTACAAAAACTGGCTTTGTGTGAATACGTCTGTGATGTGGGGGGTATATACGATCCTTCTTCCAAGCGCTTTGATCATCATCAAATAGATTACAAAGGAGAGTTGAGTAGTGCGGGAATGGTTTTGCTGTATTTGTTAGATCAAAAAAAACTAGATAGAGCGGTCTATGATTTTTTAAATAGCTCTTTAATAGCAGGAGTAGATGCGCATGACAATGGCAGAATAACCCCAGAGTTTGGTGTTTGTAATTTTTCTCAAGTAATTAGCAATTTTGTGCCAGTTGTTTACGATGCTCATGTACAAGACCTTGCTTTTCATGAAGCATTTACCTTTGTAAAAGGGCATTTAAAGCGGATTCTAGAAAGATTTTGCTATATCCAGACATGTCGTGAGAAAGTAGCTCAGGCGATGACGCTCAATCAAAAGTATCTTTTTTTCGAAGAAGCAATGCCTTGGATGGAATCTTTTTTTGAGCTAGGAGGAGAAAAACATCCTGCACTCTTTGTGATTATGCCTTCTCTTGGACATTGGAAATTGCGAGGTATTCCTCCTTGTATGGAAAAACGTATGCAGGTGCGGCTTCCACTTCCAGAAGAATGGGCTGGTCTTTTAGAAGAGGATTTAAAAAAAGCGTCTGCTATTTCAGGGGCTATTTTTTGTCACAAGGGAAGGTTTATTTCCGTTTGGGAGACTAAAGAGGATGCTTTTAAAGCATTGGAATATATATTAAAACGGTCTTGTTATGAGCACAATATTTGCTAGAATCATTCGGAAAGAGCTGCCCGCAACGGTTGTATTTGAAAACGAACGTATCTTAGCCATTGAAGACTTGCATCCTGTAGCTCCTATTCACATTCTGATTATGCCCAAAAAAGAAATCCCCAATTTTCAATCGATAGCTTCGGGGGACTGGCCTTTAATTCAGGAAATTTTCTCTGTGGCACAGGGCTTAGCTAAAAAATATCATATAGAGGAAGGATATCGATTTTTGACAAATAATGGAGAAAGAGCTGGTCAAACCATTTTTCATCTTCACTTTCATTTAATTGGAGGAAGAAGATTGAGTCTTCTGGCATGATGCGCTATTTCATTTCCTTTCTTCTATTTTCTTCTGTGTCTTTTGCTCTTACAGAAGGAAAACTAGAGAAGCGCATTTACTCCCATTTATTGATAGGGGATGATCTACAGGCAATTCAAGAGGCCAAAAAAGCCATAGAATCCTTTCCTAACTCTCTCATTTTACACAAAGCTCTACTTTATGCTTTGTGTCAATTTGGTAGCGAGATGCAAGCGTGGGATCAATGGTGTTATCTTTGCCCTTCCGTGCAAGATTATAAGAAAGAGCGACATTTGATCGAAATGCTCAGTTGGAGCGCTCTTAACAAAGGGCAATCCGCAACGCAGATTTCTGTGCGCTTTAATACTTTGATTGGAGCTGCTTTAACAAAAGATTCTAAAGCCATTCCCATGTTGCTCAAAGGTATGAGAGATTCTAATGCTCTACTACGCTCTAGTGCTATTAAGCTGTGCACCCAGTTCAAAGATGAGGTTTTTAAAGAAGAGTTAATAGCTCTGCTTAAACGGGAAAAAATTTGGTATGTGCGATTAGAAGCTATTCGAGCTATTGGAGCTTTACGCATATATGAGCTTATAGAGCCCTTGCAAGCAATTATTGAAGACCCTTGTAGCTTACCGGAAGAAAAAACAGCGGCTATGATGGCTGTAGTAGACATGTCCAATCAAATCAGTCGGCAAAAATTAGAAAACTTAATTACGCAATCCAGATCGCTTTTGCGTCAATTGGGAGCAGAAATCATTGCTCATTTTGAAAGAGCTCAAGATAGTGATCTTTTATTGCAGTTATTACACGATTCTTCAGCAGAAGTGCGTATATCAGCATTGAATGCTCTAGCGCTTCTACGTGTCAAATGCATTGAAAAAAAATCTATTCATAATCTAGTAGAGATTTGTGTAAAAGACTCTTCTCCACTTGTAGCCATTACCGCGGGATATCTATTATTAATCAATCAAGAAAAAACGGGCGAGATCACTCTTAATTATTGGTTGCAATCAGAGAACCTTAAGTGGCAGCGTTTGGCAGCAGCAGCTGTTGCTGCAAGCGGACGATTTGGCGTAGATTTAGCTTTTAAAAGTATCCATAAAGTAAAAGATCCTTATGCACGTTTGAATTTATGTATAGGTTTAATTGGCCAGCGTGCACACACTGCTATTGCCTCTGATACAATTTTTTCTATTATGTCTCAAGAATCAGGTCTGTGGATGTGGGATAAACAAACCCATTGCTTATTTTCTCCGATTGTTCCAAGCGATGTGACATATATAGAAACCATTCCTAATTACCCTCAGATAGTGGATCAACTGACGCGGCTAGATGTCTTATCGGTTTTGCACTTTGTTCAGTACCCAAAAGCACTGCAACTAACAAAAGATTTCTTGCGAAAAAAAGATTGGAATCTTACCGCTGCAGCAGCAGTTTTACTGCAAGAAGGGGATGAAAAAGCAGGTGAGCTTGTAAGTTCTCTACTCGATGATCCAGATGAAAAAGTGCGTATGCAGGCGGCTTTGGTTTTAGGACTTATGTATCGCGATCCAGTAGCTGTAGATGTTTTGCAAAAGGTTTACCCAAATGCAGATCAAAGAATAAAAATCACTATTTTAGAAGCTCTTGCGCAGATTGGAGATGCTAGTTCTATTCCTTTTCTATTAGAGATTTTAAAAGAGCCTTTTCAGACTTTACGTATTGTTGCAGCATCTGCGCTCATTCAGTGTTTATACCGCTAATTTATTTGCTTTGTTTAGTATAAAGCATTACATTAGATCTAATTTTATCTCATTTTATTTTATGACTATAACTACATCTTCTTATTCTGCGTCTAAAGGACGCTTGCTGTCAGCTGCTTTTTTAATTTCCGGAACTTGTGTAGGTGGAGGAATGTTAGCTTTGCCTGTGGAAACCTCTCAAATGGGTTTTTTTCCTTCTTTGCTAGCTATGGCTTTGACTTGGGTTTTTATGATGATATCGGGGTTATTGCTTGTAGAGGCAAATCTTTGGATGCCAAAGGGTGCTCACATAATGACTATGGCCTCGCACTTATTAGGAAAAATGGGTAAATGGCTCTGTGTAACTCTTTATTTATTCATGGCTTATGCCTCTTTAATTGCCTATAATAGCGGAGGAGCAGTCATTTTAATCAGATGTATAAAGATTTTTTTTAGTACTAGCATGACTTATGGCTCTGGTTGTGTATTGTTTGGGTTGCTGTTTGGAGTTTTGATTTATTTAGGTACTAAAAAAATTAGTAGAATAAATGTTTTGCTAATGGCTGGTATGATTCTATCTTACGTAGGGCTAGTTGGTTTTGGGTTTAAAGAAGTAAGCATTCATCGTTTGATCCAACAACAGTGGTCTTCTTTAGGCATGGCTTTTCCTCTACTTTTAGCCACTTTCAGTTATCAAATGATCATCCCTACACTTACCCCCTACCTGCATCGAGATCCCAAGAGTTTGCGTTTTGCGATCCTTTTAGGGACAACGATTCCTTTTTGTGCTTATGCTATTTGGCAGTGGATTGTTCTTGGTAGTGTGCCCTTAGTGGGATCTGGCGGGTTGCAAGAGGCTTTTGCTAAAGGGCAATCAGCTACAGAAGCTCTCTATGCTATTGTTTCTAATTCCTATTTTATCACTTTAGCAGAGAGCTTTGCCTTTTTTGCTTTAGTGACTTCTTATTTAGGTATAGCTCTTGGGTTATTTGATTTCTTAAAAGATGGTTTGAAATTGCAACAATGGATCTCTCATAAGCTCTCTATTGGGGCGCTAATTGTTCTTCCTGTAATCTTTTTTGCAGCAGCTTTTCCCAATGCTTTTGTGTTAGCTCTAGAGGTTTCTGGGGGCTTTGGCGATGCTTTGCTTAGCGGAATTATCCCCGCCTTAATGGTGTGGATGGGCCGTTATCGTAAGAGTTTAACCAGTATTTATCAAGTAACTGGAGGCAAAGGGTTGTTAGTAGCTATATTTTTCTGTTCTAGTTACGTTCTAGTTATTCAATGGATTAAATTGATAAAGTAAGAGGCCCCAGGTGACCGACCATTAAAAGCAATTTTTGACTAAATGGTCTCTGTATCTTAGTAGACGTAGCAGCTCGCATTTGCCTAGCGGGTTTTCCACACTTAAGTGATGTGTCCTTGGCTAATACCGCAAGTGCGACTTTCCTTAGCAAAGACAGATTTGCAGCGCCTATTTTATCTTGATAGCGATGTTTATCCTCTTCAAAAATAATATCTAGAGATAAATGAAGGCCATATTGATTGGCGAGGTCAGAAAAAGCAGTGGTCGGAAAGAGAAAACAAGCTTTGTAATTATTGATGCTCAAAGTGTTAAAAATACTGATACCGCGGAGAAGATAAGGATATGATGCAGGGAAAAAAATATCAGGAATAAAAAGACATATAGCAGTCGATACCCAAGGGCTTCCTCATGTATTCCCAAAAGATGGGTTGTAGAGCGTTTTTTTGCGTGGATAGAAAAATGTCACAGGCTATGGAAAAATTGCGAAAGAAAACTACATACAAGCTTAAATATGGTGGTTCTTGCTTTTATTGCTCTACTTTTGAAAAGATTTTAAAGTGAGGCCCATTCATAAAAGTAAATATATGCCTTACTAAAGCTTCAGGCGTTATGTTTGCCACCGCATCATGATAAAGGGTTTCTGGGTAATCATCAATAAGATTTGTAGAGCTTCCAGAAAGAGTGTCAAAAGTATTTCTAAAACGAATCAAAGGCTCTATTGTAAGTTTATTATGTAAAATTTCATTTAATCCCTGGATTTGATTTCTTTTCAAAGGGTCTTGATCAGAGATGATTAATAAATCTTTTTTTTCTCTAAGGCAACTGAGATTACCTGCAGCAACCGTATCAAATAGAGCAACCTTGAAGCATAGATCTATTTTTAAGAGCAATATTTGGTGTTGAAATTGAATAATTTCTTCTAATCTGGATTTGGGACTTGAAAGATTCGTGTGTATTAGCTCTTGTAGGCGTGCTTCTGCTTCGATGTATTTTTTCTCAACAAGTGAGGCATGAGACATTATGACTTTTTCAGGCTCAGAAAAGGAAGTTTTTTGATCTCTTTGGTATGTGTTTTGCATTTCTCTCAAGTCATTAGCAACTTTTCCCATTTCTTCTGCATTTTGAATCATATCGCTAGCTGTTTTAAGAAAGAACATTCCAGAGAACTGAGTAGTAATAGCTCCTGCTATTGATAACCAAAAGGGCAGCATCATTGTTTGAAGAGGGATAAAGCTTAGGAAAAAAGCCGTTGCAACTAAGCTTGATATAACCGTAGCTACATAATATAACTTTTTTTTATTTTCAAAATCAGCAGGGCTTTTGTGTAATTCTTCTTTAAGATGAAGAAGCACAGGGTGATTGGGAAAGTTTGAAGAAGTAATAGTCATAAATTAAATAACTAAAATTGTATGTTAAAATAATTTTAGAGTAAACAGTTAAATTAATTTACATTTTTAGTTAAAGCTTTTAAAGATTCTTGTTTCATGTGTAAAAATAAATTGGAAAGACCACTTGATCTACTAGGAGATAGGGCTGTATAAAGGCCGATCTCTTCTAAAAATAAAGGGGGGCATTTTAGGATTACTTCTGGGATTTCTCCTTGGTAGACAGAAAGCAAAAGAGCGGCAAGTCCTGCTGAAATAAGCGCTTCGGAATATACTTCAAAATGCATTTTTGTTTCTTTAAGATAGGAGCGAAGATACATAGTGCTTTGACACCCTTTGACCAAGTATTCAGGGGTTTTGTCTAAGAAAGGGTAAGGAGGCAAATTTTTTCCTAATTCAATAATTTTTTGATAGATCTCTTCGGGGACTATACAGGATTCAAAAGTTTTTTTTATAAGGATTTGCTTGCGAAGGCAACTTTCAAAAGTATGGGTTAAATCTATATTCATACAGGCAAGGATAACCTAATTGAAAATCTTAAGTCAAGAAAGTAATAATTCCCATTGACAATTTGCAGTAAATCGTGTTTGATGAATTCCGCATTTAGGTAAAATCTCTTGTTTATTACTAATAGCGGCTATTTTAAAGCTGAATTCAGTGTAGATAATTTTTTTAAAACACCTAAAACAGAATATATTACATTTTAAAACAAGCGCGTTATTTTTTATGCCAAAAGAAGACAAGATTAAAATTGATGGCACGGTAGAAGAGCTTCTTCCCAATATGACTTTTTCTGTTATTTTAGAAAACGGGCAGCGTGTTTTAGCTCATCTTTGCGGAAAAATGCGTGAGTGCAACATTCGCGTTTTTGTAGGAGATATTGTTACGGTTGAAATGTCCCTTTATGATTTGAGCAAAGGGCGTATCTTATATAGGAAGCGATAAGAAAACCGGTTTTTTTACGTAGGTATTGAATTTATTTGTCTTAAGGAATAAACTTTGTTGCTTTCGACTTAGAAAGAAGTCTCTTTATAAGGAGCAAGCAAAAGGTTTTATTATTAAAGCTTAAAAATCTTGCTCTATTAGGGCCCAGGTAGCTCAGTGGTAGAGCATTTGCATGGTAAGCAAAAGGTCGTAGGTTCAATTCCTATTCTGGGCAAAAAATTAGAAATATAAGCAACATATGCATACAGGAGCCTAACGGAGGATCTGATGGCCAAAGAAGCGTTTCAAAGAAATAAGCCCCACGTCAATATTGGGACAATTGGTCACGTTGACCATGGCAAAACCACACTAACAGCAGCAATCACCAAGATTCTTGCGCAAAAAGGGGGTGCAAAGTTTCGTGATTATGCATCTATTGATAATAGCCCTGAAGAAAAAGCGCGTGGAATCACCATTAACTCTTCTCACGTAGAATACGAAACAGAAAAACGTCACTATGCTCACGTAGACTGCCCAGGACATGCAGATTACGTTAAAAATATGATTACAGGAGCAGCTCAAATGGATGGAGCTATTCTTGTTGTAGCTGCAACTGATGGAGCAATGCCTCAGACAAAAGAGCATATTCTATTAGCTCGCCAAGTAGGTGTGCCTGCTATCGTAGTATTCTTGAATAAAATGGATATGATGAAAGGAGAAGAGGACCTTGTTGATCTCGTCGAAATGGAGCTACAAGAGCTATTGGAGAAGCAAGGTTATAAGAATGTTCCCATTGTACGAGGATCTGCTCTTAAAGCTTTGGAGAATCATGCTAAATCTTTAGAGGAAGAGGAGCTTGCAAAGAGTTCAGGAGGGCGCTCTAAAAGATCTTTAGAGGAAGAGTCTGTAGAAGCTGGCAAAGAGCTTGAGTCTGCAACAGAATGTATAGAACGCCTAATGAATGCTGTCGATGAAAGCATCCCCACTCCAAAACGAGATATAGAGAAGCCTTTCCTATTACCTATTGAAGATGTATTCTCTATTTCAGGACGCGGAACTGTTGCTACAGGTAGAGTCGAAAGAGGTGTAATTAAGCCCAATGATAAATTGCAAATAGTGGGGATAAAAGATACTCGTGAGACTGTGGCTACTAGCCTTGAGATGTTTTTAAAAGTTTTAGATAAAGCAGAAGCTGGAGAAAATGTAGGTGTTTTGTTGCGTGGTGTTGAAAAGAAAGACGTTGAGCGTGGTATGGTACTTGCTGCTCCTAACTCTTGTAAGCCTCATAGCAAATTTGAAGGAACTGTATACGTATTAAAAAAAGAAGAAGGAGGTCGTCATAAGCCCTTCTTTAGCAAATATCGTCCTCAGTTCTTCTTGCGTACGACCGATGTAACCGGAGCTGTTGCCCTTCCAGAAGGAACAGAAATGGTTATGCCAGGCGATAATGTAACTTTAACAGTAGAGTTAATTCAATCCGTTGCCATGGAAGAAGGAATGCGTTTTGCTATTCGTGAAGGCGGTAAAACAATTGGCGCAGGAACCATTACTAAGATTTTGAAATAGTGGTGTTTTAGAAAAATGTAAGCGAGTTCTTTTAAGAGCTCGCTATTTTGCTGTCAGGGGTGTGTAGCTCAGCCTGGCTAGAGCAGCGATCTCCAAAGTCGCCGGTCGGGGGTTCAAATCCCTCCGCACTCGATACAATATAAATTAAGGTGCTTTTATGTGTGCTATGGACACCAAACTAAATCCAACAAGATTGCCTTCAGATTTGCATGTGCAATCAGCCCTTAAGAAAAAGCCTACTTTAAGTTACATCCAAGGAATAAAAGCTGAGCTTAAAAAGGTGAGTTGGACGACAAAGGAAGAACTTATTTTGTCTACCAAGGTTGTCATTGCGGTAACCTTTGTTTGTGGAGTAGGGATTTATTTTGTGGATCTTCTTGTAAAGGGTGGCTTGAATTTTATTTCATATGTAACACATAAACTACTTGGTTAAAGTAATGAGGCTTCATGCATAAATGGTACGTCATACAAGTTGTCTCTGGTCAAGAAAAAAAGATCAAAAAATCTCTAGAAGAAAAGCGTATTGCAAGCGGAATGGATGAGATTCTTGAAGAAGTTCTCGTTCCGACTGAAAACGTGGCTGAGGTTAAGAATGGTCAACAAAAGATTAGCGAAAAAAAGTTATGGCCTGGCTATATACTTGTAAAAATGATTTTAACAGATGATTCTTGGCAGTATGTAAGTAAAACAAACGGCTTTTTAGGTTTTTTAGGTGGAGACAAACCTAATCCATTATCGCAAGAAGAAGTTAATGATATTTTAAAAGATCTCGAAGAAAAGAAAAAAGGGGTTGTTCAGAAACACAATATTACTATTGGAGATCAGGTAAAAATTACAGACGGTGTATTTATCAATTTTACCGGAAAAGTAATAGAGGTCTTCCACGAGAAGGGGCGCTTAAGCGTTATGGTTTCCATTTTTGGAAGAGACACTCGCGTTGATGATTTAGAATTTTGGCAAGTAGAACAACTGCCTACTGAATCTGAAGTAAACTAGTATTCAAGGAATGAAGAATGGCAAAAAAACTAAAGCTTTTAAAAAAAATTAAACTGCAGATTCCAGCTGGTAAAGCTAATCCTGCCCCTCCTATAGGACCCGCTCTTGGGGGTGCCGGAGTAAATATTATGGCTTTTTGCAAGGAATTCAATGCAAAGACACAGGATAAGGCTGGCGATATTTTGCCTGTTGAAATTTCTGTTTTTCAAGATAAAACATTTACGTTTATTACAAAGCAACCTCCTACTCCAAGAATGATTCTTAAAGAAGCGGGAATAGAAAAAGGCTCTAAAGTACCAAACCGCGACAAGGTGGGAAAGCTCAATAAAGAGCAGGTGATGAAAATCGCCAAAAACAAACGTTCTGATATGCGTGCTCGAACAGATGAAGCGGCTTGTAGGCTTGTAGAAGGTACAGCGCGTTCTATGGGAATAGATATTATATAAACTTTGAAGGAATAAAAATGCATCGAAGCAAAAGATTTCGGGAGATAGCCAGCAAAATCAAGCCTCATGAAAAGTATGATCTAGCGCAAGCTATCGAAATTTTAAAAAACTGTCCTCCGGTTAAATTTGACCAGTCGGTAGAGTTATCGCTTAAAACAAGCATCGATGCCCAGAAACCAGATCAACAGGTTCGTGGAACCGTTTCATTACCGAATGGAACTGGAAAACAAACCATTCTTGTTGTTTTTGCTAAAGGCGAAAAAATACAAGAAGCTCTTGATGCTGGCGCAGATTATGCTGGGAACGAGGAGTTATTTGAAAAAATCAAAAAAGGCTGGACCTCATTTGATGTTGTTATAGCAACACCTGACATGATGCGTGATTTAGGAAGATATGCAAAGATTTTAGGCCCAAGAGGGCTAATGCCTACTCCTAAGGCAGGAACTGTCACTAATGATGTCGCAAGCGTTTGCAAACAAGTGAAAATGGGTAGAATTGAATTTAGAACAGACAAACAAGGTGTGATTAACACTCTGATTGGAAAACTTTCTTTTTCACCAGAAAATCTTATAGAAAATATTACTGCTTTTTTAAACGCGATTGTTAGAGCTAAGCCATCTAGCGCTAAAGGACAATACATTCAATCTATCGTATTGTCGTCTACGATGGGACCTGGATTAAAAGTTGACTTAAGCGTAATTGCAGGACTACAGGGAACAAAGGGACAATAGCATGAGACAAGAAAAGCAATTACTTCTCAATGAGATTAAAGAAAAAATTGATGGTTCCAAGGCTCTTGTGCTAGCGCAATACCAATCCCTTGAGCCTAATGTTTCTGCAGATCTTCGTGCGAGTTTAGAGCAAACGGGTGCAGAATTAGAAGTTGTTAAAAAGAGAATACTCCTTAAAGCAGCGAAAAGTGCTGGAATCACTTTAAATACATTTGACATGCAAGGGCACATTGCGGTTGTTTTTGCAAGCCAAGATCCGATTCCAGCTACGAAGGTAATTTATAAATTTTGTCAAGACAATGAAAAAAATGTAGAGGTTGTTGGTGGATGTTTTGAAGGAGAAATTTGTTCTGCAGCAGATGTAAAGCAGATTTCGCAGCTACCAAACAAAGAAGAGATGCAAGCGCAACTCTTAAGCGTGCTTGAGGCCCCAATAGCGCAAGTACTATCGGTTGTGCAGTCTTTACTTACTAGTGTCATGTACTGTTTGGATAACAAAAGCCAACAAGAAAACTCGTAAATTTAAAACAAGAAGAGGTTGATCGTGAGTACCCAACAAAAAAATATTGAAGAATTAGTTGACTCTTTAAGTCACTTAAGCGTTTTAGATATGGCTAAGCTAAAAACGGCTCTTGAAGATAAATGGGGTGTAAAAGCAGCTGCTGCTGCTCCTATGATGATAGCGACCCAAGCTGCCGCCCCAGCTGCAGAGACCACTGTTGAATCTACCGAATTTGAGGTGTCCTTAATAAGCGCAGATCCAGATCCTAAAAAAAAGATAAGCCAGATTAAAGCGATCCGTGAAACTACAGGACTTGGTTTAAAAGAATCACAAAAGTTTATGGAAGATGCTTCTGCGACAACTCCAGGCATAATAAAAGCATCTTGTTCTAAACAAGAAGCTGATGAAATCTGCGCTAAGTTTAAAGAAGCAGGTGGAGAGATTAAAGTAAAAGGTCTTTAATTAGGTTTTCTTAAGAGCAAGTAGAGGTTATTTTATGACTTCTACTTGTGTTTTTTTTTGGTTTAGTTAAAGTTTTAGTATTTCATAACTTAAAGAGGTTATGAAAATAATAGAGAATTCTTACCTCATTCTAACAGACAAAGAGTAGGAGCCGTTTCAATGTTAAAAAGGCCGCCCCATAGGGTGAGTTTCCAAGACAGGAAAGAGATTATCGACCTGCCAAACCTGATTGAAATCCAAATTAAATCTTACAGTCAATTTCTTCAGGCAGATAAATTGCCTCATGAAAGAGAAAATGTTGGATTGCAAGAGGTTTTTACAGAAATTTTCCCCATCAAATCGTATGATGAAAAAACCATCCTTGAATACATTTCCTATACTTTAGGAGTTCCTAAGTATACGCCCGAAGAGTGCATTCGTCGCGGAATTACCTATAATGTTTTTTTGAAAGTTAAATTTCGACTGACCGATGAAACAGGTATTAAAGAAGAAGAGGTCTATATGGGGACCTTGCCTATAATGACTGATAAGGGCACTTTTATTATCAATGGTGCAGAGAGGGTAATTGTTTCTCAATTACATAGATCTCCCGGTATTTCCTTTGAACACGAAAGACATATAAAAGGTGTAAATATTTATTCTTTCCGAATCATTCCTTATAGAGGAAGCTGGTTAGAAGGAGCCTTTGATTCAAGTGATCATATTTATATTTATATCGATCGTAAAAAACGCAGACGTAAAATTCTAGCAACCTCTTTTATCCGTACTCTTGGATATTCTACAGATGCAGATATTATTGAAGAGTTTTTTAGCACGGTAAAAATTAAGATCCGTTCAGATAAGGATTTCCCAAAATTAGTAGGAAAGATTTTAGCAGAAGATGTTGTAGATGAAGAAAATGGTGTTATTTTTGGAAAAGCAGCAGAGAAGCTGACTACATCCATGTTAAAGCGCATGTTAGATGCGGGGATTTCCTCTGCGAGAATTGCTGAAGACGCAGATGAGACAAGTCCTGTTATTAAAATGTTAGCTAAAGATCCAACAGATTCTTACGAATCTGCTTTGAAAGATTTTTATCGTAAAATTAGACCAGGTGAACCAGCTACGCTTTCCAATGCGCGCTCTGCAATTATGCGACTATTCTTCGATCCAAAACGTTATAATTTAGGACGGGTTGGGCGCTATAAGCTCAATCACAAATTAAAATTTTCTACAGAAGATGAAGATTTAGATGTGGTTACCTTGCGTAAAGAAGATGTAATCGGTGCTGTCAGATATTTAATTCGTTTAAAGAAAGGTGATGAAGGGTTTGATATCGATGATATCGATCACTTAGGAAACCGTCGTGTTCGTTCTGTCGGTGAATTAATACAGAACCAATGCCGAGTAGGTCTTTCTCGAATGGAAAAAATTATTAAAGAAAGAATCAACTTATTCGACTTCACTTCTGACACATTAACCCCGGGTAAAGTGGTTTCAGCCAAAGGCTTAGCTGGTGTTTTAAAAGATTTCTTTGGAAGATCTCAACTTTCTCAGTTCATGGATCAAAATAACCCTATTGCAGAGTTAACGCATAAAAGACGTCTTTCTTCCCTAGGACCAGGTGGCCTTAATCGTGAAAGAGCTGGCTTTGAAGTTCGAGATGTGCATCCCAGCCATTATGGTCGTATTTGTCCTATTGAAACGCCAGAGGGTCCAAACATTGGCTTGATTACCTCTCTTGCTGCATTTGCTAAGCTCAATGAATTTAGTTTTATTGAAACTCCTTATCGCATTGTAAGAGATGGACTCGTGACGGATGAAATCGAGTACATGGATGCAGACCAAGAAAAAAATTGTGTGATTGCACAAGCATCTACTGCTTTGGATGAACATAATCTATTTATCGATTCTATTTGCTGGGCCAGACACAAAGGTGAACCTCTAAAAATTGAAACGAGTAAAGTGACGCATATGGATGTTTCTTCGAAACAACCAGTTTCTATTGTTACCGGTTTAATTCCTTTCTTAGAACACGACGATGCTAATAGAGCTTTGATGGGCTCTAACATGCAACGTCAAGCTGTGCCTCTTTTACAAACGGAAGCCCCCATTGTAGGGACAGGTCTTGAATCTAGAGCTGCTCGAGATTCTGGAGCTATTATTTTGGCAGAAGAAGACGGTCTTGTTGAGTTCGTGGATGGGTTTCAGATTGTAATTGCCGCTAAGTCGAATCCTTTACTTAAAAAGACGTATCATTTGAAAAAATTTATGCGATCTAATGCGGGAACTTGCATTAATCAAACCCCACTTTGCGCTAATGGAGATGTGATAGAAGCAGGGGATATCATTGCAGATGGACCTGCTACCGATAAAGGGGAAATCGCTCTAGGTAAGAACGTCTTAGTAGCGTTTATGCCCTGGTGTGGTTATAACTTTGAAGATGCGATTATTATTTCAGAGAAACTTGTTAAACAAGGAGCGTACGATTCTGTCTTAATTGAAGAATTTGAAGCTCAAGCGCAAGTTACTAAAATTGGTAAAGAAGAAATTACACCGGATATTCCTAATGTTTCAGAGTATCCTTTAAGACATTTAGATAAAACCGGTGTGGCTCGTAAGGGAGCTAAAGTTGTACAAGGGGATTACCTAGTTGGTAAAACCGTTCCAAAAGTAGAAGATAACGCTCCTTTAGAAAAAAAACTGCTTTGCGCTATTTTTGAAGAAAAAGGCGATGAAGTAAAAGATGCTTCTTTAATTGCTCCTCCAGGAACATCTGGGGTTGTCATGGATGTAAGGGTCTTTACCCGTAGAGATCGTTTATCCAAAACAGATGATGAGTTAGTAGAGGAAGCCACTCGTATTAAAGATATTCATCAAGAGTTTAAAGCTAAAGAATCAAAGCTCATTATAGAATTTCATGAGCAAGTAGGCGCTCTTTTATTAGGAGAAGCTGCTCCAGCACCCATTATGCATCGTAAAACAGGTGATATTCTGATTAAAGAAGAAGAGATTATCACTCAAGAGATGATTGAACTTCTAGAAGAGGAAAAGCCTGAAGACTTAATCATCGGGGAAGCAGAAGAGTATGACACTCTTAAAAAATTGATGCGTGAGTTTGATTCACAAATGCAGGCTTTACAGCAGCAGCATAAAACGGAAATTGAATTTATTCGCAAGGGAGATACCGAATTAGATCCAGGGGTTATTCGTCAAGTTAAAATCTATGTTGCTTCAAAGCGTAAGTTAGAAGTGGGAGATAAAATGGCAGGGCGCCATGGAAATAAAGGGGTTGTTTCTAAGATTGTTCCCGAGCAAGATATGCCCTATTTAAACAATGGAGAAACCATTGAAATGATTTTAAATCCTCTAGGTGTTCCTTCTCGTATGAATATGGGACAGTTATTAGAAACTCATCTTGGGTATGCAGCTAAAAAAGCAGGGATTTATGTAAAAAGTCCTGTTTTTGAAGGATTTCCAGAATCTCGTATTTGGGCAATGATGAAAGAAAACGGCCTTCCTTCTAATGGAAAGAGCTATTTATATGATGGACGCACAGGAGAGCGTTTTGAAAACCCTGTTGTGTGTGGCTACATATACATGCTTAAATTAAATCACTTAGCTGCTGATAAAATTCACGCTCGTTCAGTTGGTCCTTATTCACTTGTTACGCAACAGCCATTAGGGGGAAAAGCCCAGATGGGAGGACAAAGATTTGGAGAGATGGAGGTTTGGGGATTAGAAGCCTATGGTGCTGGTTATACGTTGCAAGAATTAGTAACTGTTAAATCAGACGCTGTGGAAGCAAGGCTTCGTGCTTATGAATTAATTGTAACAGGCGAAAACCTTCTATGGACCAGGGTCCCAGAGTCTTATAATGTACTTGAAAAAGAGATACGTGGTCTTGGAATAGATATGTGTGCCGTGTCAGCAGAAGAAGAGTAAAACTTGGAGTAACTTAAATGTCGGAAGAATTCAATAATTCCCGCTTTGAAAAAAGCTCTCGTTTTGGGAAAGTGACCATTCGAATTGCATCTGATGATAAAATTCGCAATGAATGGTCTCGTGGGGAGATTAAAAAAGCTGAAACAATTAACTACCGTACCTATAAACCAGAAAAAGGTGGGTTGTGTTGTGAAAAGATTTTTGGTCCTACTAAGGATTGGGAATGCGGCTGTGGAAAATATAAGAAGATCAAACACAAAGGGATTGTTTGTGACCGTTGTGGTGTAGAAGTTACCCTGGCTAAAGTGCGTCGTCAACGAATGGCGCATATTGAGCTTGCTGTTCCCATTGTTCATATCTGGTTTTTTAAAACCATGCCATCTCGCATTGGTAATATCTTAGGAATGTCTTCTGCTGATTTAGAAAGAGTCATTTATTATGAAGAATATATTGTTATTGACCCAGGTCAGACAGAGTTAGAAAAAAAGCAACTGTTAAGCGATGTTCAGTATCGAGAAGCGCAAGAGAAATGGGGAACCAATACTTTTGTTGCTAAAATGGGAGGAGAAGCCATTCGTGATCTTTTAGAAAGAGAAGATCTACAAACCCTTGTAGTAGAACTAAAAGACAAATTGCGTAAGACAAAGTCCATGCAAGCGCGGATGAAATTAGCTAAAAGGCTAAAGATTGTAGAAGGGTTTACTACTTCTCCTAACCGTCCAGACTGGATGGTGATGGCAGCTATTCCTGTAATTCCACCCGATTTAAGACCTCTTGTTCCTTTGGATGGGGGCCGTTTTGCGACCTCTGATTTAAACGATTTGTATCGCCGTGTTATTAACCGTAATAATCGTTTAAAAGCGATTTTAAAGTTAAAAACCCCCGATGTCATTGTGCGTAATGAAAAAAGGATGCTTCAAGAAGCGGTAGACGCTTTATTTGATAACGGTCGTCATGGCCATCCTGTTATGGGAGCTGGTAACCGTCCACTTAAATCCTTATCAGAAATGTTAAAAGGAAAACAGGGGCGTTTCCGTCAAAACCTTTTAGGAAAAAGAGTGGATTATTCTGGTCGTTCTGTCATTGTCGTAGGTCCTGAGTTAAAGTTTAATCAGTGCGGTTTGCCTAAGCAAATGGCCTTACAGTTGTTCGAACCATTTATCATTAAACGCTTAAAAGATTTAGACTACGTATACACGATACGTTCTGCTAAAAAGATGATTCAAAAGCAAGCTCCTGCAGTATGGGATGTATTAGAAGAAATTACAAAAGACCATCCTGTTATTTTGAACCGTGCGCCTACTTTGCATAGATTAGGTCTTCAAGCATTTATACCGACACTTGTTGAAGGAAAAGCCATTCGTGTACATCCGCTTGTATGCTCTGCGTTTAATGCGGACTTTGACGGTGACCAGATGGCGGTTCACGTGCCTTTATCATTAGAGGCGCAACTAGAAGTAAAGTTATTGATGATGGCACCAGACAACATCTTTTTACCTTCTTCTGGTAAACCTTCTGCGGTTCCTTCACAGGATATGATCTTAGGTTTGTATTACCTCATGTTAGATCCTATTTATATTCCGGAAGAGCATGTTAAAAAAACGAAAGTTTTTATCGATAAGCAAGAAGTTCTGATGGCTTTAGCGCCAGGTGCTGGGAGCTATAACTTTGATGAGCCTCAATTAGAAGGCAAGCGTCGTGATGACTTGGGAAGAGGAATCAGATTACATGAAAAAATCAAACTTAAGTTAGATAATAGCATTATTGAAACAACGCCCGGGCGTGTTTTATTCAATATGATTGTTCCTAAAGAGCTTGGATTTCAAAATTACACCTTGCGTAAGAAAAAAATGAGTGAGCTCGTTCTTGAGGTGTATAAAAAAGTTGGCTTAGAAGCAACTGTGTGTTTTCTAGATGATATTAAAACCCTCGGGTTTTCTGAAGCGACCAAAGCTTCTTTATCGATGGGGGTTTATGATGTTAAAATCCCAACTAATAAAAAGAAAGTCATTGAAGATGCTGAAAAACGAATCGAGACGGTTGTTAAACAGTATGAAGATGGTATTATTACCGAGGGAGAGCGCCACTCCAAAATTATTGGTATGTGGACAGAGGTAACAGATCTATTATCCGAAGAGCTATTTAAAATAATTAGTTCATTAAAAGAGGGTGAGTTAAATCCTCTTTTCTTAATGATGGATTCTGGTGCTCGAGGTAATAAATCCCAGGTTAAACAGCTCGGAGCTTTGCGCGGTTTGATGGCAAAACCATCTGGTGAAATTATTGAATCTCCTATTATTGCAAACTTCCGTGAAGGTTTAAGCGTTCTTGAGTTCTTTATCTCCTCTCACGGAGCTCGAAAAGGCCTTGCTGACACCGCTTTAAAAACAGCGGATTCCGGATATTTGACTCGTCGTCTTGTGGATGTGGGACAAAATGTCATTATTACAGAAGCTGACTGTGGAACGTTAAATGGAATTGATGTTTTTGCAATTAAGCAAGGACAAGAAGAACTTCTTTCTTTAAAAGATCGTATTTTTGGCCGCGCTGTCTGTGAAGATATTTACCAACCGGGTGATAGTACACAATTGATTGCAAAAGCAGGAGCTGTGCTCAATGTTCTGCAAGCAGAAAAAATTGATGATGCAGGAATGGAAAGCGTTCGTATTCGCTCTGCTCTTACTTGTGAAGCAAGAAGGGGAATATGTGCAAAGTGTTACGGTACGGATCTGGCAAATGGTATGCTGATTGGTTTAGGCGAAGCTGTGGGAATTATAGCTGCTCAATCCATTGGAGAACCAGGAACCCAGCTTACTATGCGTACTTTCCACACTGGGGGAATTGCATCAGCGGGTATTTCGCCTGAATTAATTGCAGAATACGATGGTGTTTTGGTCTATATGGGTCTTCGTACAGTAGAAACCGATGAGCATGTGTTCTTAGCTTTAAATAAAAATGGTACCTTGCATATTGTGCGTAATGAAGGAAGAACTTTGGACGAGTATAAGAAATTACTCAGTACTAAATCCATAGAACCTTTGCAAACCTTTACCGTAGAATTGGGGACGCGTATTTTACTTGCTAATGGAACTAACATCAAAAAGAAAACAAAAATTGGTTATTGGGAACAACACAATGTTCCGATTATTTGTGAGCGTCCAGGTTATGTAAAATATGAAGATCTTGTTGAAGGAATTTCTACGCAAAAAGAAATGAATAAGCAAACAGGTCAAACAGAACTAATTGTTAAGCAACACCGTGGTGAACTGCATCCTCAGATTGTCATTTATGCAGATCCTAAATGTACAGAACTTGTGGGAACGTATGCGATCCCATCAGGTGCGTATATTTCGGTACAAGAAGGACAAGCTGTAACAGCGGGTATGTTGTTAGCTCGTCTTCCTAGAGGAGCTATTAAGACAAAAGATATCGTCGGGGGCTTGCCGCGTGTTGCAGAACTATTCGAAGCTAGACGCCCAAAAGATGCTGCTGAGATTGCTAAGATCGATGGAGTTGTTGATTTCCGTGGGGTGCAAAAGAATAAACGTATTGTGATTGTTCGCGATGATGAATCCGGTATGGAACAAGAACATTTAATTCCTTTGACTAAACACTTAATCGTGCAAAGAGGTGACTTTGTTATTAAAGGACAACAATTAACCGATGGTTTAGTTGTACCGCAAGAAATCCTTGATATTTGTGGTGTTCGTGAGCTACAAAGATATCTTGTCAACCAAGTGCAAGAGGTTTATCGTCTACAAGGGGTGGATATCAATGATAAACACATTGAAATCATTATCCGTCAGATGTTGCAAAAAGTACGTGTAACAGATCCAGGCGATACTATCTTCTTATACGGAGAAGATGTGGACAAGAAAAACTTCCATGCGATGAACTCTAAAACTTTAAATGAAGGTGGGCGTCCTGCACAAGCAACTCCTGTGCTTTTAGGTATTACTAAAGCCTCATTGGGAACAGAATCCTTCATTTCTGCAGCTTCCTTCCAAGAGACAACACGTGTCTTAACAGATGCAGCTTGCGAAGGTAAAACAGACTATCTGCTCGACTTTAAATCCAATATTATCTTAGGGCATATGATCCCTGGGGGAACTGGATTTGAAGAGTATCGTGAAAGGGTTTTAAATCTTGATCGTGAAGAGAAAGAACCACTTATTTTTTCTTTTAACGATAGTGATCCTGTACTTGTTGGATAGCTTTTCTTCTAAATTAAAGCCCTATTGCAAAATAGGGCTTTTTTTATCTCATATAATTCTTACTTTTTTCACTTATAAGGTTTATAAAAAAATTAACAAGCTGAGAAAAAAGCCATTTAGCTGTTTGAATCTATGAGAAACAAGTCGAAAAGAGATCGAATAATAGCGGAATCTTCTTTTAATTTAATATTAAATGCTTACTATTTAGACAAATGTTTTATTAAATCATCTGCTTGAATCTGGGATGCTTAAAGATAAAACCCATTGATTTGATTTTCTGATTGCAAACTTTATAGCTGCTCTTTGATGAATCTTTGCTCCATATCGGGGAAGGAATACCAGCTAATTGACAAAGATGGGAGTAGAGTTCTCTACGAGGCGTATGATCATCATTGACCAAATGATAAATGCCCGTTAAAGAGTGATCCAAGCAAAACCTAATAGCTGCTATAATATCCTCTAAATGAATATGATTTGTGAACTCCTCTCCAGAGCTGAGCATTTTTTTTCCCGAAAAGTGTTTTACTCGATCGAGCAGTTCTCGTTTGGGACCATAAATACCTCCCAAACGAAGAATACAAGTAGAAGCATTGCAGTTTAAGTAGGAACGTTCTGCTTCAAGCAGTATTTTTGCATTCTCTGATTTTGGACAAAGAACCCTATCTTCTGTAACCCACTTATTTTGCTGTCCTTCACAGACAGAAGTGCTACTAGTATAAAGCAGATAAAAAGGTGTTTGCCTGTCTTTTAAAACTAAAGAAACTCTCTTAGCTGTTTGTAGATAAACCTCTTTGTAGCTTTGCAAATTTTTAGGGGCTATGAGGATGATCACCCCATCACAGGAATCGATTAATTCCTTGAACTCTTTATCTTCTATAGGAAGCAACACACTGTGTCCATAGTAACTGAGTGCATTGACTCGTTCTTTGCGCGTTGTAGTAATAAAAATCTTATGTTTTTGGATTTGAAGATATCTTAATAACGCCTCTCCTACATAGCCTGCTCCCATCACTAATAACTTCATTTAAGAAACTTTTTGTAAATATTTTAGATGGTACATGGATTTAAGTCTTCTGGTATTTTTTTTATTATAAGTATGTATCATACAATGACATACTCACACAATTTAAGAATTAAAGCTTTAGAATATATAGAAAAGTGTGGTTTCTCACTAATAGCAAAGTCAGACTTTTGCATCTCTACAAGAGATTTAGAATGGAAATCAAATTTATTATACCTAATATTCTCTAAAATTTTCATTTAGTCGAAAGATTTTGACGATTTATGTATGCACAAAATTCAAGATAATGTACTTTTTCGCAAAAGAATAACTTCAGCGTTATTTTGTTTTTTAAAAAGTTGAATAATTTAATATTAGGAAATAAAAATGAGCTTTATAAATTCAAGTATAGCAATCAATGGATCTTTTAATACAGAAAGTAATACTAGTATATATTTTGATAGATCTTTTCGAGGTCCCTTGCCTAATGAATCTCCAATGAATGCTACCAATATGTCTCCTTCAAATCGAAAAGCAGATAGATCTTTTCGAGGTCCTTTGCCTGATGATAGTCTAATAAATTCTATAGAGGCATTTTCAAATGAATCTCCAATGAATGCTACCAATATGTCTCCTTCAAATCGAAAAATAGATAAAGTGGCTAAGGTGAAAATTGGAAATGGGTTTACAGATCCAAAGTATGGAAATATTCCACGGTCAAAGCGTATTCATGCAAGACATACAAGATCTATTCCTTCTTCTGATATACCACCTGACCTATCTTTTTCTGAAAAAAATTCTCATGCAGATCGCTTATTTACTTGTGAAACGGAAAAACATAATTGCGAAAAAGAATTACGTACTTGTCAAGAGGAAAACCGTAATTATAAAGAGAAAAAAGATACTTGTGCACAAGAAAAACACAACATAATATCAGATTACAAACGAGAGATTTGCCAGATTCAGAAAAACTTAAGGGGTAACTTAGAAAAGGAACGAGATAAATGTCGCAAGGAAAAAGAAAAGTATTTTAGAACAATTGGCTGCGAGGAACTTCCCCGCGTTATGGAAACTAACCAAGATTTAGCATATCAAGGAGCTATTTGCAATAGAAACTTAAGTACATGTAAAGAGGAAAAAGCTAACTTAACAACAACCTATAATATAACTCTAGAAAAGAAAGATAGAGAGATCACTCAATTAAATAAACAAGCCAACTTGACAACAACCTCTTTAGAGGAAAAAGACCAAGAGCTTTCTAGTCTAAATGAAACTTTACAACGTTTAAAAGATGAAAAAAATACTTGTGAAGCTAACAAAGCTAACTTAACAACAACCTATAATATAACTCTAGAAAAGAAAGATAGAGAGATCACTCAATTAAATAAACAAGCCAACTTGACAACAACCTCTTTA
>NZ_JAAVTY010000090.1:0-6414 GCF_018642185.1 Candidatus Rhabdochlamydia sp. W815
AGATTTGAAAAAATCTCGTTTATATTGGAGAGTTTAACCTACTCCGTTTAAGGAGCAACCCCTTCTTTGTGTGCAATTATGGCATGTATACTAGCAAAAAAACTAGTTTAATTTAAAAATGACAAAGAAAATCTTTCGAGAACATCATCTACTTGCTATTCTCTCTGAGTATGAAAACCAAATGCTTCCCTTAGATCGTTTCCTAAAGGAATATTTTCGTTTTCATAAAGCCATAGGTTCTAAAGATCGGAAGGTCTTATGTGAAAATATTTATTCTATGGTAAGGTGGAAAGGTCTGTTGGATTATTTATGTAATAAGCCTATTTCATGGGAAGCTAGATACCAAAAACTTATTCAAATAAAACCGGATCATTTTTTTGATAATACACAGATTCCCTTACATATACGCTTAAGTTTCCCCAAAGAACTCTTTTCTTTGATTGTAGAGAGTTTAGGCGAAGAAAAAGCTCGTTTTTTTTGTCGAGCTAGTAATTCTATAGCCCCTATAACGGTAAGAGTTAACCTGTTAAAAACTTCTCGAAAAAATCTATTAAAAACATGGGAAAAGGAATTCGCTGCAACTTGTGGCTCGTTTCACACAGCGATTATTTTACCCAAAAGAGTCAATTTTTTTACTCTTCCCGAATTCAAAATGGGTCATTTTGAGGTGCAAGATGAAGCAAGCCAGCGTCTTGCAGATCTAGTTGCGGTTGAACCAGGGCAGTTAGTGCTCGACTTTTGTGCAGGAAGCGGCGGAAAATCTTTAGCGATCGCTCCTAAAATGCAAGGAAAAGGACAGCTGTTTTTACATGATATTAGAAAGCACACCCTAATCGAAGCTAAAAAACGTTTAAAAAGAGCCGGCGTACAAAATGCTCAATTGTTGCTTCCTGATTCTTCTCAAAAAAAATCTCTATATGAAAAATTTGACTGGGTATTAGTTGATGCTCCTTGCAGTGGGACTGGTACAATGCGGAGAAATCCCGATATGAAATGGCGCTTCACTTCAAAGATGTTTCAGAAGACACTAGAAGAACAAAGACTGATCTTTAAGCAGGCTTTGCGTTTTGTCAAACCAGGAGGTCATATCGTATACATGACCTGTAGCGTATTACGATTAGAAAACCAAGAACAAACTCAATATTTTAAAAAAACTTTTTTATTAAACACTATTTCTTCTTCTTTTAGCACTTTGCCTTTGGACTCAAAGGATCCTGATGGATTCTATGGGCAAGTCTTTGTAAAATAAGCTAACTTTAGAATATACTTATAAAAACCAGACTCTTTATTAAGGATAAAAAATGATGAAATCACTGATCTACTTCCTTTTACCCCTTTTAGGATCGTTCTCTTCTACATGCTATACTGCAGAATTTTCGGAATATCCCATCATCTCTGAAGAAACGGGACAAATAACCATTCATAATCGGATTTTAACCAAATTTAACAACAAGACTTATTCTGTACTCGACGTAGTTAAAAAAATGGATATGATCTTTGATAGCCATTATCCCCAATTCGCACATTCTAAATTAGCTCGCTATCAATTTTATAATGCACAATGGAAAGATACTCTACAAAAAATGCTCGACCAAGAATTAATTTTATTAGATGCAGAACGAATAGGAGTTAAAGCAACTGATGCGGAAGTAAGAGAGGAATTACTACGCAAATACGGCCCAAATGTAATGATCTCTTTAGATCGCTTAAAATTAAGTTATGAAGAAGCACGTAAAATGGTCTCTGAGGATCTGATTGCAGAAAAAACGTTGTATTTCAAGGTATATTCTGAGGCATTGCATGTAAGACCTAATGACATCAAAGAAAAATATATAGCATACTGCGAAAAGAATCCTGCATCTCAAAAATGGCGCTATCAAGTGCTAACTATTCATTCTGAGAATGAAAATATCTCTCAGGCACTAGCACAGTTAGCTTTTGAGCTTCTAAAGGAGAAAAGAGATCTTCAAGATATTTCTAAAGATCTGCAATCAGAAAACCCCGACACTACTGTTTTATTTACCCCTGAAATCATAAGCGATGATCAATCGATTTCTCAAACTCATAAGATGGTAATAGAAACATTAAATCCTGGAGATTTTAGCGCCCCTATTTCTCAAGTGAATAAAGATCAATCTATTGTACATCGTATTTTCTATCTCAAAGAAAAAGATATGATAAATAAACCAGAGTTTCCTAAATTAGCGGAAAAAATTAAAGATGGGTTGATTCAGGAATCTATTGCTCTACATTTATTAAACTATATGAAAAAATTAAAAGTTCGTTACGGTTTTTCAGAGCAAGATCTGAATATAAATTCCGACTTTAAACCTTTTTCTTATCAATGAGCATTTATAAACCCTCTGTGCTTAAAGAGTTTTTGCGCTTCTTTCATATTCACGCTAAAAAAGCGCTCTCTCAAAATTTTCTCATTGACGGCAATATCGTACGCAAAATTATAGATGCAGCTCAAATACAAGCAGGTGATGTGGTCTTAGAAATTGGACCAGGACCTGGCGCTCTAACAGAAGCATTATTAACAAAAGGGGCTATTGTTACAGCTATTGAAAAAGATTCTGTATTTGCAGAGCAATTACATCGTTTGCAAGATTTAGGAAATTTAACAATAGAAAAAGAAGACTTTTTATTATTTGATTTAGAAAAATTTTTAGACTCTAAAAAAAATAAAATCAAAGTGGTTGCAAACCTTCCTTATCACATTACTACCCCTATTTTACTAACACTACTTCCCCATTATGATAAGATTGATGCTTTAACCTTTATGGTACAAAAAGAATACGCTGATCGAATGATTGCTTCCTCAAAAACTCCTCATTATAGTCATCTCTCTTTACTTGTAAGTTTTTTTTGTCAAGCAAAACTCCTTTTTACCATTAATCCAAGTTGTTTCTTCCCTAAACCAAAAGTCAGATCTGCTGTTGTGCATTGCAGGTTAAATCCACCTGCTCTAAAAGATGATATAGACGCATTTTTTTTTCTAACTCGTAGTGCTTTTCAACAGAAAAGAAAAATGTTACGCTCGTCTTTAAAACCCCTAGCTTCCAGTAAGTTCGTTGAACAGGTTCTTCAAACCATGCACCTTCCTATAACTGCAAGACCAGAAGAACTTAATTTACAAGAATTTATTTCTTTATTTACACAACTTAAGCGCGTCTGTTTACCCAAACAAAACTAAAAAATAATACCGCTATTCCTAATCCCAACATAAGTAAAGACATTGACCTCTTTAAGTTGGTGCTCCAACTTAGACATTTGTCTAAAATTTGATAATAAAAAGTAGAGTTTACTTTTTCCATTGCATATAAAGGATAGACATCTAAAACTTGACTGTTTTGATCATATAAAGACAGTGTTGCTAATCGCTGTCCTGGTTGAATAGGAAAAGCAATAGGCTTCCATTCCAATTCCGGTTTTATCAATGGTTCCTCTGAAGCGTAATAATGGATCACTACATCTTCGTGTAAAATGGCTTTAATCGGGCTTTTACTCTTCTTTTGTATGGTGCTAAATACATCAAAATTTTTAGAAAAGAGAGTCCTTTTGATTTTTGGTTCATTAAATCCTGCTTCAAAAAGAGCAATGGTATCTCTATATCTCTGTTCTAACTTATCGCAACCCATAAGCACTACTATCATTTTTCTATTTTGATCTGCTGCTGCTGCTACTATAGTATACCCTGAGCTTGCAGTGTATCCTGTCTTTACCCCTATTGCCTTAGGGTAATAAAACTTACCAGGCTTTAGTAAAGAGTTATGTTGGAGTAATTCTGCTTGTGGTTGTTTATTACTAGCTGGCTTTAAATAATTTATAGTTTTAACCACCTCACAAAAAAATAATTGCTCTAGAGCTTTTTTTGTCAATAAACACATATCATAAGCAGTTGTTTTATGATGAGTATGAGTTAATCCATGAGGAGTGGTTAAAGTTGTTTGCTTACATCCCAGAGATTTTACATATTCATTTAATTCTTCCATAAACTGCGGTATGTTTCCAGATACCCATTCAGCTAGTGCGTTTGCCGCATCATTCCCCGAAGAAAGCATCAGTCCATAGAATAGATCTTTAGCAGAAACCAGCTCTGCTGCTTTTAATCCCATAAGCGATCCACCAAATTCAAGACGATAGGGTGGATGAGCTCCTAATTTATCTCTTCTCGCTTGAGGAGAAACACTACTAACCGCTTCTTTTGAAATCTCAACCATTTGATCTAATCGATCGCCCCGTTTTTCTAAAGCGTATAAGGCTGTAATAACTTTGGTGATACTAGCCGGATATAAAGGCAAATCAGCATTTTTTTCGTAAAGAATAGCTCCTGTTTCTGCATTCATTAAAACAGCAGCTTTTGCGGAAATATCAACTTGCAGAGCAGTATTAGCTAATCGGCTGATTAATATAAAAAGAAATATAAATCGCATCATATAAAAATATTATTTCTCTCTTTTTACTTTAAACGATCTCTTAAATTTTAGCTTGATCTAATTGAAAGTCAATTAGTTTTACTAATATTTATAAAGCATTTTCTATTGCTAAATTCAAACAAGTCACAAAAAAATCTTCGCAATCTCTTTAAAAAAAGTAGCTAACTACGCAAGATGAGGATTTTATGACACCCTCATAAATAGAAGTTCTAACATGAGATAATACAACTAAATAAATATAAAATAAAAACTTGACACAAGGCTAGTTTTAAAGCTAAGCTAAGTTGACGGTAAGGAGAAGGTATGATTGACCCGCTATCGCTAGAAGAAGCCTATGAGGAATTTATTAAAAATTTGCCTAAGTGGCTCCCTGATGGAATTACTCATGTGGATCTCAAGCTATTAAATAGCCTTGGGTTGCTCAATCACAGTGATTTAGATTATACATATGAAGATGCAGAGCTTGATCAATATTTCCACATTATCGAGACCCCTGATAAAGTAACGTTATTTAACGAGCAATTTGCCATTTGGATTGTTCCACAAATTGTAAATGAAATACCCACTACAACAACATTTATAGCTCTTTTACCTCACAATAAACCACATTTAGAAATAGTATATACTACATCTGGGGTGTATAATACACCTAAATATATTTTAAAAATTCTACAACATTTCTTAACAGAAGTACAAGATACAGAAGCTGTTATCTCTTCAATTGGCAAAAAATCTTAAAAATAAGAGGTGCTAACCCACCTCTTATTTTAGCTATTTTTTGAATTTAAGCCTTTTATTTGTAGCTAATTCCAAATATTTGACTATTCCTTGTCAAAAAAGACCTATTTAAAAAATAGAGTTGATAAATTTTTTTTTAAAAAGAAAATCTACTTTTTAGCTTATTTTAACCTATAAGGATTTATGAATGTCATCTTTTCAGGAATCATCTTCATCAAATAAAGATCACTTTATTGAAAAAAACGGTATGCGTTATGCAGGGATGCGCCTGATTATAGATTTTTGGGAAGCAGATCATCTAAGATAACCTCGAAATTATGAAAAATGCCCTACATGAGTGTATTACTGCTTGTGAAGCGACTCTTTTACATCTACATCGGTTTGAACCAAGCGGCGGCATTAGCGGTATTGCTCTTTTAGCAGAATCCCATAAGAGTATTCATTCTTGGCCTGAAAAAAAATATGCAGCTATTGATCTATTAATAGATTTCTTGCATAACCCCTTATTTTAAAGCTTTCATTTATAGATTCCTATCTTAACAAAAGCATTTCCAGCTATATCGCTTAAACAATCATATCTCATGGATTAAAATACTTTAAAATTTTAGATTGCTTATTGGTTATGCAAGAGATCTAATGTGTGGTAATAGCCAACCATTCTTAAGCCTTCCTATTCTAAAGAAGATTTTTCAACCTAAATACATTTCACTGAACGAACAAATGCGGGGTATTCTCAATGACCAAATAATGGTTTCATGACACTTTGTATCCAACTTATTTTCAAAGTTTTAAAATTGAAACTATTTTATGGGAAGGAAAATCCTCTTATCAAGATGTCTTGATCTTTGAAAATAAGGAGTTTGGAAAAGTAATAGCTCTTGATAGATCAATACAATTTACTACTAAAGATGAATTTATTTACCATGAAATGATTACCCATGTGCCTTTATTTGCTCATGGAAATGTACAAGACGTTCTCATTATTGGGGGTGGAGATGGAGGAGTTGCGCGAGAAGTGCTTAAACACCCTAATATTTGCTCCGTAACACTTGTTGAAATCGATTCCTTTGTTATTGATCTAACAAAAAAATAGGATTTGCCTCTGATACAGAATAACGCAATCTTACGCTAGATATAGTAGTTCCGATTCAATCGCATAGAAAAATATAGGATTAACGACAAGTTTCAAGTCGTTGACTTAAATCCCATTAAGTTAGCCGTTTGAATTAGCACTACT
>NZ_JAAVTY010000091.1:0-6290 GCF_018642185.1 Candidatus Rhabdochlamydia sp. W815
CTAAGTCAGCTCTCTGGCTAGGGGTCAGTTTTTTCATACTCAATAGCTTAACACAAAACAAAATATTTTTCTATACGATTGAATCGGAACCACTATATTATGCCAGATCTCTGGTCATATTTGTGGGCTATTCTTTTTATCTGCTCCTAAAAAATTGTCCTGTACAGAGGGTTGTTAATGAAGTTCCCCTGTCAACTCAAGTTTTGTCTAGGACATTTTAAGATCTCAATACGACTTTGCAAAAAGCACCCGCCTTGTACTTTTTTTACCTGTAAATGGGCACTTCCCTTCTTCTTCTTCATTTAATGGAATACAACGAATCGTAACTCCTAGATCTTGTTTAATTTTTTCTTCTATGTTGGGATCTTCCGAGAAATGGGTTAAGGCAAACCCTGCGTGGATCTCAGGATTTTTAGGATTTTTGGGAGTAAAAAATGCATAGAAGTCTTCTTTAGTGTCAATTTTATGGGTATGGGTGTTTCTAAAATGCAACGCTCTTTGCAGAAGTGTATCTTGGATTGAATCGAGAATATTTTTGATGGATGAGAGAAGATTTTGTTTAGAAAATGTCTTTTTTTCTCGATGAGGGCAATCTCTCCGCGATAAAGGCAAGAGATCTTGTTCTATGTCCCGTGGACCTACTTCAATTCGAATAGGAATCCCCTTTTTAATCCAAGACCAGAGCTTTTCACCTCCTCTTATGTCTCTTGTATCGATGATGACTTCTAAAGACCTACCTGCATAGGATAAACCACGGAGCTCTTCTGCTAGGGTTCTGCAATATTTAAGCACCTCTTCTTTTTTCTCTTCTTTATGTATTACAGGGAGCAGGACAATCTGAGAGGAAGCAATCCTAGGGGGTAAAATTAATCCATCATCATCGCTGTGCGTCATTACAAGAGCTCCAATTAACCTAGTGCTTACTCCCCAAGAAGTAGTCCAAGCAAATTGCGATTCTCCTTGTGGATCCTGAAAAAGAATCTGGGAAGCCTTGGCAAAATTCTGTCCAAGAAAATGCGAGGTTCCTGCTTGTAGGGCTTTGCGATCTTGCATCATTGCTTCAATGCAATAGGTAGAAACAGCTCCTGGAAATCTTTCAGAAGCGGTTTTTTCTCCTTTAATGACCGGAATAGCCAAAAAGTCATATGCAAACTGCGTATATACGTCGAGCATGAGTTTTGTTTCTTCTTGCGCTTGCTTCTCTGTAGCATGTGCTGTATGTCCTTCTTGCCATAGAAATTCTGTTGTACGTAAAAACATCCTTGTTCTCATTTCCCAACGAACTACATTTGCCCATTGATTAATCAGAAGAGGAAGATCGCGATAAGAAGTTATCCACTTGGAAAAAGCATCACCAATAATCGTTTCTGAAGTAGGACGTACAACCAAAGGCTCTTCTAACTCTCCCGCTGGGACTAATTTCCCTTCTTGATTTTTTTCTAAGCGATGATGGGTAACCACTGCACATTCTTTAGCAAAACCTTCTATATGCTCTGCTTCTTTTTGCAAAAAGCTTAAAGGAATAAATAGAGGAAAATAGGTATTTTGATGACCGGTTTTTTTTAACATAGAGTCGAGCACTCTTTGCATATTTTCCCAGATCGCATAGCCCCAAGGTTTGATAACCATGCAGCCTCTCACAGAAGAATGCTCTGCGAGATCGGCTGCTTTTATGACTTCTTGATACCATTCTGCATAGTTTTCTTGGCGAGTAGGTTGAATTGCGGTGCGCTCTTTCATAATAAGCCTCTTTAACAATTTGCTTGTGAATATTTTAAGCAAATGCGGTTTAAATCACAGGTTAAAAGTGTTTGAAGATCTACCTTTGCTGACTCTATTTGCGCTTTTGAAACAGCTTGATCCCCTAAAAGAGGAAATGTATGCGCATACATAGCATCAATCACTTCTTTAGAACGAATGATTTGGTTAAGATATTTGCGGTCGGGAAGCTGTAGACAAATACTCCCCTGATGTAAAAAGCCCTTTTTTGTTTTACGCTGAGCAGCCCCTGCTACTTTTTTATTTTTTAACATCACATCATACTGGGTTGGCTTTGCCATACAAAAATGCTTACAATCCTTAACTAAAGATGCTCCATCTTGGGGAGTAAGGTAAAAGGAAGTGCTATTTCCTAAAAAAGATTCAATCGAGGATAGAACAATTGCATTAATCAATGCGTAATTATTTAAAGTATTTACTGAATAAAGAGCAGAACTAGCTGGTACTAAAATGCTAAAAGCAAAATCCCAAATATGAAAAATCACCCCCCCCCCTGTTGGCCTTTTTGCTAAATCAAGCGGCCCGATTTGATCTAAAAAAAGCAAGGAGGCAGGATCTGTAAAATAGCCATAGGTCGCGCTAGGAGATTCCCATTCATAGAAATGGAGCACTGGGATTAAAAAATTTTTCGCATTTTCTAAGAGCTCCGTATCAAAGCGCATATTTTCCTCGGCACTTTTTCGCTCAGTGTGTATAATTATGCATTCGGTAGTTTCCATGAATTCACTATATTTTTTTTAAATTCTAAAGCTCAAGAATACCTAAAAAAGAAAAATTGTTCATTTAAAATAACTTAATAAGCACGAAGAAATCTCTTGATTAACTTTGTCTAATTTGTCAAAAAAAGGAAAAGACCCCTAGAATTATCGGTTTATTAAGAGGATGGGATAAAAAAGGTAATATATGTTTGATAAATTTACTAACCGTGCTAAGCAAGTCATTAAACTTGCAAAAAAAGAAGCCCAACGCCTTAATCACAACTACCTTGGAACTGAACACATCTTACTTGGATTGCTCAAACTCGGTCAAGGAATTGCTGTTAATGTACTTCGTAATTTTAATTTAGATTACGATACTGTACGTGCTGAAGTAGAAAGACTTGTTGGCTTTGGACCAGAAATCCAGGTCTATGGAGATCCCGCATTAACGGGAAAAGTAAAAAAAGTTTTTGAATACTCCAATGAAGAAGCTGCCAATCTTAATCACAATTATGTAGGAACAGAGCACCTATTGCTAGCTCTTTTACGCCAGCGAGATGGCGTTGCTGCGCAAGTACTAGAAAATCTCAATGTGAACTTAAAAGATATTTACCGAGAGATCCTTAAAGAATTAGAAATCTTCAATTTACAGATCCCCCCTTCTGGTATGAGTTCTTCAAATAATCCTAATTACTCTTCTGCAAGTAAAGCCCCAGAAAAAGGAATGACCTCAGAAAAAATGCCTGCGCTGAAAGCCTACGGTCACGATTTAACCGAAGCTTGTCGCGAAGGGAAGCTTGATCCAGTAATCGGCAGAAAAGAAGAGGTGGAGCGCCTGATTTTAATTCTCTGTAGAAGACGCAAAAATAACCCGGTTTTAATCGGAGAAGCAGGAGTAGGAAAAACAGCAATAGTAGAAGGGTTAGCTCAAGCCATTGTTAAAGGTGAAGTTCCTGACCATTTGATTAAAAAACGCCTGATTTCACTCGACCTTACTTTGATGATTGCAGGAACTAAATACCGCGGACAGTTTGAAGAGCGAATCAAAGCGGTTATGGATGAGATTAAAAAGAATGGAAATATCCTTCTCTTTATCGATGAGCTACATACGATTGTTGGAGCAGGCGCTGCTGAAGGAGCCATTGACGCGTCCAATATTTTAAAACCCGCACTCTCTCGTGGTGAAATCCAGTGCATTGGAGCAACTACTATTGATGAATACCGCAAACACATTGAAAAAGACGCTGCTTTAGAAAGGCGTTTTCAGAAAATTCTCGTTACCCCCCCCTCTGTTGAAGAGGCTGTTGCTATTTTAATGGGCCTAAAAGCCAAATATGAAGATCATCATAAGTGCATTTATACCGATTCTTCGATTAAATCCGCTGTCTATCTATCAGATCGTTATATTACAGGAAGATTCCTACCAGATAAAGCAATCGATTTGATCGATGAAGCCGGAGCTAAAGCGCGGATTGCAACCATGCCCCAGTCTCAAGAAATTACAAAATATGAAACAGAAATCGAAAAAGTTCTTGTAGCTAAAGAAACCGCTTTAGAAAAACAAGAGTATGAAGAAGCTGCCAAATTACGCGATACCGAACAGAACCTACGAGAGCAGCTAAAGCAGATCAGTGAGAGATGGAAAAATAACAAAGAAGAACACCAAGTAATTGTTGATGAAGAAGAAGTTGCAGAAATCGTAGCTAAGCAAACAAAAATTCCTCTGACAAGGTTAACAGAAGGAGAAACTACAAAAGTGCTTAAAATGGAAGAGATCCTAAAGAAAAACATTATCGGTCAAGATGATGCAGTAAGCGTTGTTTGTAGAGCTATCCGCCGCAGCAGAGCCGATATTAAGGATCCCAATAGACCTATTGGCGCTTTTCTCTTTCTAGGACCCACAGGTGTGGGAAAAACGCTATTAGCAAAGCAACTTGCCATTAATATGTTCGGCGGTGAAGATGCCCTAATTCAGGTCGATATGTCTGAATATATGGAGAAGTTTTCTATCAGCCGCATGACTGGTTCTCCTCCTGGCTATGTAGGTCATGAAGAAGGTGGTCAATTGACAGAACAAGTAAGACAAAGGCCTTATTGTGTAGTGTTATTTGATGAGGTAGAAAAAGCACACCCGGATGTACTGAATATGCTTTTACAAATATTAGAGGAAGGGCGCCTAACCGATTCATTTGGCCGCCGAATTGACTTCCGTAATACCATCATCATTATGACTTCAAATTTAGGTGCAGATCTTATTCGTAGATCCTCTGAAGTAGGTTTTGCAGCGGGTGAAGGCACCCCTGACTATAAATCTATGGAAGAGACTATTAGACGCTCGGTTGCTAAAGGATTTAAACCAGAGTTTATCAACCGCCTAGACGGAATGATTATCTTTAAACCTCTGGATAGAGCTCATCTCTTTAACGTCATTGAATTAGAGGTGAAAAAAGTGTTAGAGCGTCTAGCTAGAAAACAGATATCTTTCATACTTGATGAAAAAGCAAAAGACTTTTTGGTAAATAAAGGCTTTGATCCTGCAATGGGAGCCAGACCTTTACGTCGTATCATCGAACAATACTTAGAGGACCCTCTAGCAGAACAACTTTTGCTAAATCCAGGCAAAGGCGGTCACTGGTTAATTTCAGCAAATGAGGATAAGCTCTTGCTCACTCCTCAGGAAGAATGTTTGACCATAGCTGATAAACAAGCTCCTGCAGAAGGTGGTTAAATAATAAAGAGGTGCGCTAACCCCCCCCCTTTGTTCTTATCGGCCAAAAATCTTGAAGAATGGCCGTATTACACCAGCTAAATCAGGAGCTGGCTCCTGTCGGTTTACATGAATTACTTGAAAAACTCGGGAGTAATTATGTAGAGCATTCTTTTGCATGGCTGGAAAAATGTGCCGACGCTTATGGAAAAACTGCGAAAGAAAGCTCAATACAAGCCTCTAACAGATCTTCTTTTTCCCATCGAATTATTCCTGCTTGCATTATTTTTAATTTTTTCCAAAAAGCAGAAATTACGAGGTTTATTTATGTTTTCTCATATATACTCGTTCATATTTAAATTAAGAGTTTGAATATATAAACATTTTTATACAAAAGATAACATCTTCTTGCAAGATAGAGCATTTTTTTCAAAAAAACCTAGTTATACAATTCTTAATTTGAAATCAAACTAGTATAGATGCCTGAGGCAAAAAGCCTCCTACTTGCATGTTCCACATTCTGGCATATAAACCATCTTTGGACATCAAAGCCGCATGAGTACCTTCTTCAATAATCTTTCCTTGATTAAAAACTAAAATCCGGTCCATGCGGGAAAGTGTTGAAAGGCGATGTGCAATCACAATGGTTGTTCGATTCTGCATGAGCTGAATATACTTTTCTGTTACAGAATCCAAAGACGAATTTGTACATTTTAAAAAGTGGGTGCCAGTGGCGTATGTTACCCATAGAATATCCTAAATGGGAATTATGTGATTATTATTTCCCTCTTTGGAATAAAAAAGATGATAAAAATTCTAAGAGTATTCTTGAAATAGTTTTAAAAAAAATTGGTTGGCGAGGTCAGAAAAAGCAGTGGTCGGAAAGAGAAAACAAGCTTTGTAATTATTGATGCTCAAAGTGTTAAAAATACTGATACAGCGGAGAAGAAAGGATATGATGCAGGGAAAAAAATATCAGGAATAAAAAGACATATAGCAGTCGATACCCAAGGGCTTCCTCATGCGATTCACATTACCACCGCTAATATCACTGACAGAAATGGGTGTATAGAAGCATTTTCACTACATAAAAACCATTTGTTCGG
>NZ_JAAVTY010000092.1:0-4939 GCF_018642185.1 Candidatus Rhabdochlamydia sp. W815
AACGCAGAACGTCTTGCAAAGGAAGTGCGTAATCACTGGAGCATCGAAAACAAATTGCATTGGCAACTTGATGTTAATTTCCGAGAGGATTTAAGTCGTGTTAGAAAAGGAAATGGAGCTGAAAATCTATCTATAGCCCGACGGGCTACTTTGAATCTTTTACAAAAAGATAAGACAAGCAAGGTCAGTTTACGTAAACGGCGCTTCATTGCATCATGTCGTAAAGATTATTTATTAGATAAGGAAATTTTTCATGCGTAAGCCCTGAAATTTACATAGACTTTTTATTTTAAATAAAGTAAAATAAATCTGTTTTTAATTGAATTTATTATAAAAGGAGCAAATATGACAAGTAGTATTTCAAGCAATGATCGTACTTTTATTTGTGATTGGTTAAAGCGGACTAACTCCCAATATGATGAAGCAACACCAAAAAAGATAAAAGCAGCTGATCATGATAGAGCTAGGGAAAGTTTGGGCTTAGTAAGTAATGTAAATAACAATTATTTCTTTTCCTCATCACAACCTGCATCTCAATTTAATGTTGCTAATAGCACAACAAATAACATACATAACACTCATGTACACGTTTCAAAAGATACACCTAAAAAATCTAAAGAAAAGGAAAAAACTGAAAAAGAAAAGACTAACTGGAAAGCTATAGCTGCTATTGGTGTTGTGTCAACTGCTGTAGCAGGGATTTCCATATTTGTTTATGCTAGACTCTCTAAAGCAGCAGAAGGAACTGCAAACTATTTAGAAAATACTAAAGCAATAGAGAGCTGGGCTAAGTACAGTTCTTCAAATTTAACTGAAGAATTAGGTAAAATAGCTAAAGTTCAACTGAAAATTGATCGAAGAGCTGTAGATAAAGTAACAAATTATAAATACTCTATACTAACTAGTTTAATTGGAACTCTTGCAATAGCTGGTGGAGGCATTACTATCTTTGCAGCTGTACCAGCACTTGCTACAGCTGGAACAACAGCAGTTGTTGCAGGAGGGGTTTTTAACTCACTAGCTGTAATGTATGCGGCTTATAATTGTGGGGTGCACTGGAGTGATGAAAAAGATGGAAAGAAAGAGTTTAGTGAGGTCAAGCAGTTAATTCCAGGCTTAATAAAGGATTTCCAGCAACCTTTAGAAGCTCCTCCTTCTTATGAGGAATCCGAAGCAGCGATACGTAACCAAAGAGCAAATCCTAGCAACAGTTATCCTCATTTATTTGCTGGAGTTTCTCCTTCCGCTCCTGATTTTAAATAGCTTTTAGGATTTTCACCGAGAAAAATCCGTTTATCTATTTGAAAAACAAAGAGATAAACTTCAACATTGATGTTACTAAAGCTAATTGCTAACAGGTGTTTTAGAAGAAACGATATAGCCCTGTTTAAGTTCTACGCGGTAGACAATCCAAAGCCCTGTGGAAACAATGCTTGTTGATACAACGATGATCCAAGAAGGGGTTTCTCCTAAAAAGAGCCAAGCGTTTAAAGAGGCAAAGATGGGGCTGAGCAATCCTACAAAAGACATAAATGTAGCGGTGTATTTTTTTAAGAACATACCATAGAGGTTGTAGCAAATAAGGTTAGAAATTACGGTGATCAACATAACCCTTTTTATAAAAGAGGTAAGATGTAGAGGAGATATGGGAAAAGGAGCGCCAGGCTCTATTAGATAGGAGTGGATCAGGGCAAATAAGCCTCCAAAGAGCATACTGGTTCCATTAGCAACAAGGGGGGTAATTTCTTGCTCTTTTACCATAAGTCGAAGTAGAACCCACCCATAGACCGAGCTCAATGCTGCTCCTATAATAGCAAGTGTGGGCCAGGAGAAGAAACTAAAAGCATTTAAGAGTTCTTCAGAACCTGTTTGCGTCAATAAAACAGGAATAAATCCAATAAATCCAATAGAGAGCCCTATCCATTTGCGAGGATTCATTTTTTCATTAAAGTGAATATAGGAGAAAAGTGCGGCAAAAAAGGGGGAAAGGCTATAGATAAAACAGGTCTTAGCTGCAGAAAGATACTGCAATCCCCAAAATTCTAAAGTATTGGTTAGATAGATGCTAAAGAAAGCGAGCAGTAAAACAGAAGCAAATTGCTTTAAAGATAATTTTAATGAGGATCTTTTGGTGATTAATAAAAAACTTAAGATGAGTACTGCTGCAAAAAGCATCCGAAAAGCTGTTAGAAAAAGGGGAGGAGAATGCTCTAAAGCAAGTTTTCCTAGAGAAAAAACGCTGGACCAAGCAACGTACATTAAAGCAACAAAAAATACAGACATGAATCAATTTTTACGTTTAAGAACAAACGAGGGTACCAAGAAATAGAGATCTAGTCAATGACCAATGGTTAATAATAGTAAAAATTATTTTTAATTTTGTTTAGGTTGCATAGAGATGATTTTTTGTGTATTAAAATTAAAATCATTAAACAAGGTTTTTAATGTCTATATGAACAAAAAAGTGAAAAGAATTGCAGTAACAGGGGCTGGGGGACAAATTGCTTATAGCTTGTTGTTTCGGATCGCAGCAGGCGAGATGTTAGGGCTAGATCAACCGATTGCTCTACATTTATTAGAGCTACATGAATTTCAAAAGACAGCAGAAGGCGTAGCTATGGAGTTGCAGGATTGTGCTTTTCCTTTGCTGCAAGAAGTGAGAATAGAATCCGATCGATTAAAAGTATTTGAAAACGTGGATTATGCGCTTTTAATCGGCGCTAAACCTCGTGGATCTGGCATGGAAAGAAAAGATTTATTAGCAGAAAATGGAAAAGTTTTCGTTACGCAAGGAAAAGCCTTAAATGAAGTAGCAGATTCTAAAGTGCTTGTTTTTGTTGTGGGCAACCCTTGTAATACCAATTGCCTAATTGCTATGCATCATGCTCCTAGAATTCCTAAAAGTCAATTTTTTGCTATGACTGCTTTAGACCAAAATAGAGCTCAAGCCATGCTTGCCATTAAAGCAAATGTGGGAGTTGCAGATGTTTCTCATGTGACGATTTGGGGGAATCACTCAGCAACACAGGTAGCTGATTTTTTGCATGCAAAAATTGGGAACAAACCTCTTTTAGAGGTGATTAAAGATCGCAAGTGGTGCGAAGAAGAATTTATTCCCTATGTACAGAAAAGAGGTGCTGAAGTCATAAAAGCCAGAGGAAGATCCTCTGCTGCATCAGCTGCTCATGCGATTATTTGTTCTATAAGATCTTTAGTAGGATTGAGCAAGGATAGGTTTTCTGCCGCTCTTTATTCCGATCCTAATCCTTACGGAATTGAAAAAGGATTAGTTTTTTCCTTCCCATGCTATAGGACAGAAAAAGAGATAATAGAAATTATGCCTGGATTATCTTGGGATCCTTTTTTAGAAAAGGCAATTAGACTGAGTGAAAAAGAGCTAAAAGAAGAAAGAGCGCTGATTGAACATTTACTTTAGTTAAAGGAAGTTATGTCTAAGGATGTGTTATTTACCATTACAAAAGAGCATTTAGAAACGGGCCTGCGCGGATTTCCTGTAGGCTATTGCACCACATCACATGTTGATCCTCAAAAAGGATTATTTTATTTGGGAAGGCCTGTTACAGAACTATCTACATGGCAACCAGAGCAGGTCATCTATCTTCTCTATCATGGCAAAGAGGGTAACAAACAAGAATTAGAAAAGTTTTCTGAAATGATTAAACAACGTAGTTGTTGTTCTCAGCAGGTGATTGCCACTATTGAGGCTTTATCTCGACAAGGCCATCCTATGAAACTTTTTTGTATAGCGCTATTATTATTAGGAATGCATGAATCTGCAGATAACTATGCAGAGGATTGTTTAAATATGATTGCTAAAGTTCCTCATTTAGCCGCAGCTGTGATTAACCATCACGCTGGCTTTGGTAAAACGCCTAACCCCAGATTGGATTTAGGCTATATGGAAAACTTTTGCTATATGCTCCAAGTTCCTGATAAGAGAGAAAAAGAACTTGTTTCCGTTATGAATCTATTCAACATTTTACACTACGATCATGGTGGGGGAAACCTATCCACTTTTGTAGGCAAAGCAGTAGCTTCTGGATTAGAGGATATGTATGGATCTATTTGTGCAGCCATGTGTGCTTTAGAAGGACCACGCCATGGAAGAGCCAATCAGGACTGTTTAGAGTTTGTAAGCGGCGTACTTACTGAATTAGGAGAAAAGGCAACTGCTAAACAAGTAGAGAAGTTGATTCGTAAACGTTTATTGGAAAAAAAATTGGTGTTTGGATTTGGACACGCGGTATTACGATTAGAAGATCCACGTGCTACCCTACAATACGATTTTGTGCAAAAATACTATCCAGACCATCCTTTGGTAAAAATCGCTTTGCTTTTGCGTACAGAAGGAATTAAAGTACTATTGGAAAATCCTAAGATTTCTGATCCTTATCCTAATGTAGATGCTATTTCAGGAACTATGTTGACAGTGGCTGGATTTGCTTACCCTGAGTATTATACCATTTTGTTTGGTCTTTCTAGATCTATTGGGATTGCCATGCAAATTGTCTATGAGCGTACCAAGGCAAGAGATGGCAGAGGCACGCCGATTGTAAGACCTAAGTATCTATATAAATCAAGGGTTTAATCATAGAAAAAATGAGGCACAAAAAGCCCTGAATCGATATGAAAAATCAGACTTAATTTTTCAGCTAGCGGCAGAGTAATCAGCTTGTGGCAATTTTCTATTCGAGAAATAGTCGATCGACTTACAGATAATTCTTGAGCGAGTTGTTTTTGTGTCCATTTCTTAGATGTTTAGTCCCAAAGTGTAATGGAGTGGATTAATTCTAAAACTTTTTGGTTTTTTTGCTAACTTTTGATAATAGACATGCCATAATTGCACACAAAGAAGGGGTTACTCCTTAAACGGAGTAGGTTAAACTCTCCAATATAAAGAGATTTTTTTAAAATCTCA
>NZ_JAAVTY010000092.1:4948-6181 GCF_018642185.1 Candidatus Rhabdochlamydia sp. W815
TGTTTGATTGTTAAAAATCACAATAGAGATTCTTTCATCGCCTGCCTATTCTTTTTTTAATTCTTCTGTGCACTTCAAACTTGAAAAGACTATACATGAAACTATCTTGAATTAAATTTACTGTTTTAAAGATACTTACCGAATTAAGAAATTCATCCAATATCCCAGTAGTCCAAACATTAGACATGCCATAATTGCACACAAAGAAGGGGTTACTCCTTAAACGGAGTAGGTTAAACTCTCCAATATAAAGAGATTTTTTTAAAATCTCAAAACCGCTCATTAAAGAGCAAAAAAAATGAGGAGCAACCCATGAAGTGTTATATTGGACTAGATGTATCAATGAAAAGAACTTTTATCTGTGTATTAAATGAACAAGGTAAGATTGTCCATGAAGGTTCAGAAAAAACAGATCCTTATTTACTAGCAGATTATTTTTCAAAAAGGGATTTTCAAGAAATCCTAGTTGGTTTTGAAAGTGGATCCTTGTCTCATTATCTGGTCACTGGATTTAGGGAAAGAGCTATAGATCCCATCTGTATGGATGCAAGAAAACTAAGACCGATTCTTGCTCTAAAAATAAATAAGACCGATAAAAATGATGCACGAGGGATTGCAGAAGCACTTCGATCAGATCTATATACAAGAGTACACTGTTAAGCCACAAGAGTCTGTAGAAAAAAGCATTTTATTAGGTTCGAGAAGAACTCTCCTCAATCAGCAAACGCAGTTAAAAAATACAGTGAGAGGCTTATAGTTATTTAAAATTTTATTGATAAAGTTGTATATTTTTCTCCAACAAAATATATGGAGGTAGAGAAATGCCTAAACCTTATTCAATGGATCTAAGAGCCTGTTTAAAATCTTTTCAAAAGTAGAGCAATAAAAGCAAGAACCACCATATTCAGGCTTGTATGTAGTTTTCTTTCGCAATTTTTCCATAGCATGCGACATTTTTCTATCCACGCAAAAGAACGCTCTACAACCCATCTTTTGGGAATAACTGTAAAAGTATGAAGTGTATTTCTTTTGGCTATTTGTACTATACATCCTAATATCTTCTGCACACTCTTTGCAAATTTTTCTCCAGAATATCCTCCATCTGCTAAAACATTTTTTACACCGAACAAATGATTTTTATGTAGTGAAAATGCTTCTATACACCCATTTCTGTCAGTGATATTAGCGGTGGTAATGTGAATCGCATGAGGAAGCCCTTGGGTATCGACTGCT
>NZ_JAAVTY010000093.1:0-6146 GCF_018642185.1 Candidatus Rhabdochlamydia sp. W815
TTTTATTTTGCAAGCAAAATATCGGCTCGGAGAGCTTATGAAGAATTAAGAGAATTTATATTCCCCTTGTGTGCAATTAGAGAACTCGTTTATCTTTAAATTAAGATTTAACTAAGTAAAATTTCCTAGATAAAAGAGGCTGCAGTTCTTCCCGATATTTAGGAATGTTTTCAAAAAAGGCATAAATTGCCGTCTTGAAATCTAAGAATTTTTCATAATATCGATTATTGCGAACTTTTTTATTCATGAATCGCCAAAGGCGTTCAATCAGATTGAGATCGGGAGAATAAGGAGGTAAGAATTTGATTTCTACTCTGGATGTTTTTGGGTAATTTGCAACGGTTTTTGACCTATATTAGGCAGCATTATCGCATATAACCACGATTCTTTGTGCAAAAGGATACTTTTCTTCCCATTTTTTAAACAAATCAAGAGCAGATTGCGCATTGATAGAGTTGGAAGAAAGAGTTGTAAATTCTAAGCGCTTTACATCTAAAGCTCCATTGATATTGATACGTTTACGTCCTGTGTTCGTTAGCAATATAGCTTTAGATCCTTTTTCATACCATCCATAAGAGGGTTTCGAATTGTGTTGAGGATGAACCCCATCTAGAGAAAGCAGTTGATCTGTTTGAGCGAATTCTTTTTCCAATTCTTGTGAAAAAAGCTTTTTTGCTTCCTCATGCACTTTTCCAGGGATCAGCTTAGGCTTTTTATAGGTGAAGTTTAAGCGGTGCAGTAAAGAAACCATAGCTGATGGCGTATAACATATTCCAAAGCGGTCTTTGGCAAAATTAATGACTTGTTTAGCCGAATGGGGTGCTTCTTCTTTTACATAGATTTTTAGTTGCTCAAGCTGATTTTGACTGAGCCAGCAAGCTTTCCATGTATAGTTCAAATTTAGTAAGGCTTCTTTTCCGTCTTCTGAATAGATTTTATAATAACGTCTTATCGTATCGTCCTCGAGGAGTAAAGCATGTGCTACTTGTGGGTATGTCCACCCTTCATCTAACAATAAAATAGATTTGACTCTATCGCATAGCCTTTTATCCCGTTCATGGCGGTGACGGGCTTTAAGGATATCTTTTTGGTTTCTTGTGATAAAGTTCGCTTTTAGTTGCATATGAACAAAATTTATATCTCAATTCATTAGAAACTTTCAATAAGTTTAGCGCTTATAATGTCTTTTTTTTAATGGGTTTTAGTATATAGTAGTTCCGATTCAATCGTATAGAAAAATATAGGATTAATGACAAGTTTCAATTCGTTGACTTGAACCCCATTAAGCTAGCCGTTTGAATTGGCACTACTATATAAGCCATTTTAGATTAAATTTCTTGTGAAAACTAGTTGACTTTGCTCAGAGTTGTAATTATTTTTATAAAAAAAGAATGATAAGGGTATTTATGTTTCGATCCACGATTATATTTTTAGGCCGGGTTTGTATTAGTTTAATTTTTATAGCAACTGCTTTTCAAAAATTACTTGATTGGCAAGGAGCAGAGCAGCAGTTTATAACTGCTATACATAATTTAAGTGTGATAGGTGGGCAAAAGGAGTGGGTAAAACAAGGATTAGAAATGATTCTTTGTAGGTCATCGCTTGCCTTCTTTATGCAAACAATTATAGAGTTCCTAGGAGGTGTATGTATTTTTTTAGGGCTCTTTGTTCGCTTTGCAGCTTTTATTTTAGTTTTGATGGTCTTAGGGACAATACTGGTCTTTTATCCATTTTGGCTTGCATCAGGTATTGAGCGAGCATCGCAAATGACCTTGTTTTTACAACATTTAAGTATACTAGGAGGGCTTTTATTGTTGATGGGGTATAATCGAAGAAAAAAAGAAGTAATTATTCGTCATGATCCTATTATTCCGCCAAAAATAGATGATGTTTAGAGAATTTTACTTTTGTAAAATCCGCTTGAAGAAAATGATACCCTTTGGGTAGCTTTTTAGTAATAAAATAACTTTTTTGCTCATTTAGCAAATTAGAATTTAAAAATAATTTTTGAGGTATCTGTTGTCTTTCCCCTGTAAGCTATTAAGGAGTTCTGTTCTAACTATGCCGATTGTTGAAAGAAAACAACGCACTCTTCGAAAAAGTGTATCTATTTCAGGAATAGGGGTCTTTACCGGACAAGAAACCACTCTGACTTTTCATCCTTCTCTTGCAGACCAGGGGATTGTATTTCAGCGCACGGATCTGCTGAATGCGCCTAAGATTATCGCTTCGTTAGATTCTGTATACAGTACTCCTAGATGTACCATAATTGGTAACAAAAAGGCATCTATACAAATGGTTGAACATTTACTCGCTTCTTTGCGTGCTCACGAAATTGATAATGTATTCATTCAAGTCTCCGGTCCAGAAGTTCCTATATTGGATGGTAGTTCTAAAGATTTTTCTCAATTGATTGAAGAAACAGGTATAATAGAGTTAAGTGAAGAAAAAAAAATATTTTCTTTGCAATCACCTATATTCTGGTCCAATGAACAGGTTCAGATTATTGCAATTCCAGCTAATGAGTATCGGTTGAGTTATACTCTGCACTATCCTCATTGTTTAGGAATTGGTACGCAGTTTCATACGTTTGTTTTAAGCCAAGAGGAATTTGTTAAAGAAATTGCTTCTTGTCGCACTTTTTCTATTTATGAAGAAGTAGTTCCTATGATGGAAAAGGGGTTTATTAAAAGAGGCGGTTTAGAGAATGCAATTCTCGTAAAGGAAAATAAAGTGATTAATCCAGAAGGACTGCGTTATCCAAATGAAATGGCTCGTCATAAAATCTTAGATCTAATAGGGGATCTTTCTCTTATACCTATTTCCTTTTTAGCACATATTATCGCTATTCGTTCTGGACATACTTCTAATAATTTTTTTGCTAAATTGCTATATAATCAAATTAAAATGGAGAACTTTTGATGAGTGAAGCCCTTTCAGAGCAAAATATCGTTTTGAATATTAAGGAAATTGCCAAAATTTTGCCCCATCGTTATCCTTTCTTGCTCGTTGATAAAATCATTCACTTAAGCCTTGATGAGAATCGGATCGTTGGACAAAAAAGTGTTACGTTTAACGAACATTTCTTTCAAGGTCATTTCCCTGATGCTCCCATTATGCCCGGCGTTCTTGTATTGGAAGCTTTGGCTCAAACAGGAGGGATTTTAATTTACAAAAAAGGATTTCATGCAAAAACAGCTGTATTATTGAATATTCAAGATGCAAAGTTTCGCAAACCTGTTGTCCCAGGCGATATGTTAAGGCTAGAAGTATCCATGCTACACTTAAGTGGAAGTGGGGGGAAAATTTCAGCATGCGCAATAGTAAATGAGAAAGTAGTAACAGAAGCTAAAATTGGATTTGCGTTACTTGATAAAGATCAGCTTTAGCCTTAAATAATAAACATTAAAATTGGAAGTTCATGTCTCAGTCAAATATTCATCCTGCTGCTATCATCGAGCCCGGTGCAAAGATTGGTAGGAATGTTACAATTGAAGCGTATGCGATTATTAAAAAAAATGTTACGCTTGAAGATCATGTTGTTATTAAGTCTCATGCTTATATTGATGGTTATACCACAATTGGAAAAGGAACAATTGTATGGCCATCTGCAAGTATTGGCACAAAAACTCAAGACTTAAAATTTAAAGGGGAAAAAACTTTTGTTGTCATTGGAAAATATTGTGAAATCCGAGAGTTTACCACAATTAATTCCTCATGTAAAGAAGGCTCTGTAGTAAGTGTAGGAGACGGCTGCTTAATTATGGCGTATTGCCATATTGCTCATAATTGTCAAATTGGCAATCAAGTGATTATGGCAAATAATGCCATGTTAGCTGGTCATGTAATTGTGGAAGATCATGCAATTATTGGAGGAATGACTCCTGTTCATCAATTTGCACGCATAGGAAAGTATGCAATGGTAGGAGGATTTAGTCGGATTACACATGATGTTCCTCCTTATACCATTGGAGCAGGAACTCCTTATAAGCTAGGTGGATTGAATCTAGTTGGTTTAAGGCGCCATGGGTTTTCTCTAGAAGATCGTAAGGCTTTATCAAGGGCTTTTAAAATTACCTACCGAGCTAAATTACGTCTTTCTAAAGCATTAGAGCGGATTCATAGAGAAATTGAACCAACTATCCACATTCAGCACTGGATCAGTTTTTGTCGCAGCTCTCAGAGAGGATTAATTGGATTTCAAAAATCGGTTCAACAGTTAGTCGAAGAAGACTTCGATGAACTAGAAGAGTTAATTGAAGAGAGAGTATAGCTCTTCAATGAAAATCATTTTTTTTGGCACCTCTTCTTTTGCTGCGCAAATTTTATTTTATCTTGTACAAAATCAAGTTAATGTAATAGCTGTTGTTACGCGTCCCGATCGTCCAACAGGACGATCGTTAAAATCTTCTTTCCCTCCGGTAAAGCAAACCGCAATTCGATTAAATGTACCTATCTTTCAGCCTGAAAAAGCTTCTTCTCCAGAATTTGTTGCACAACTTAAAAGTCTACAAGCTGATCTTTTCATTGTGGTGGCTTATGGAGAGATTGTAAAAAAAGAAGTCTTAGACCTCCCTTCTTTGGGATGTATTAATATCCATGCAAGTCTGCTCCCTAAATATAGGGGAGCTGCTCCTATGCAAAGGTGTCTTATAAATGCAGAAAAAGAAACAGGTATTTCTATTATTGAAATGACTCCAAAAATGGATGCAGGGGATATCATATCTATGCAAAAAATCCCTATTCCTTTTGAAATGACTCATGGTGAGCTTGAAAAAGAGTTATGTGTATTAGCTCAAGAAATGATCTTACAAGTAATTGAGCAATTTAGAAATCATTCTATAAAAAGAATCCCACAAGATCATTCTCAAATGAGTTTAGCTCCAAAAATATCTGCTGAAGAAAAAGAAATTGACTGGGATCTTGATTCTCATCTATTGCATAACCGCATTCGAGCTTTATCCCCCTCCCCGGGTGCTTTTTGCATATTAGAGATAAAAAATCAAAAAAAGCGCCTTAAAATCCTACGCGCATTTCCAGAAAATCTCCCATCCTCAGAAAACCCGGGTTCTCTTGTTACATTAGGTAAAGAAGTAGAGGTTGTCTGCGGACAAGGAATATTGCGTCTTCTGGAAGTGCAACTCGAAGGCAAACGAGCTATGTCAGCATCTGATTGCTTTAATGGTCTTCAAAACCCAAAAATTATTTGATAAAAATTTTTTTTAAATATGCTACTTTCTAATAGATATTTATTTTTACTTAAGCTATAATCATATTCCTTTTAAATTTAAAATCCATTAAATCAAGGTTTGTTATTATGACTTCTCCTATTAAAATTGTTGCTTTACCAGTTCAATATATATGGCATGTGTCTGAAAAGATAGGGCTTAATAAGGCAATGCAAATTGGTTTTAAGTTTTTTAAAAGCTACGGGGATGAGCCAAAGGATTTAGCTAAGCTTTTTCAAGTTTTTAGCGAATGGGCTGTCGTTTTGTGTAAAAACAAATCTACTTTTAAAGGTTTCGAAACAGCTCAAAAAGTAGCTGCCTTTAGCAAGCAGGCAAAGTGTTTCTTAAGTTTTTCAGGAATTTGTACGCAATTAGTAAAAGCAAGAAATGCTTTAGTTCCACTAATCGAGCAAGAAAGAACTTTTACAGCCACAGCTTTGAAAACGGTTATTGATCAAGGAACTGGATTGTGTGCTAGTGCGGTTGATATCATAACGCTTTTGAATCTTCTTGGGTTTATATCTTCAAAAAATAAGTATATGTCAGCAATAAAAATAGGAAATTGTATTGCGACTGTTTTAGGCGCAATTTCACGTTTAGGAAGTGATGCTAATAACTTGCAAGAAGAATATGCACAAGGGCGTCTTGTGTCTAGAGCTAGTTGGAAAAAAACCGTTTCCATATTAGGACACGTCGCTGTTTTCTCTCTAGGGGCTCTCCCCTTGCTAGAACGCTTTAAAGGTTACAAGCCTTTAGATAAAAACTTTTTCTTAAAACTTAGTACAGTTTCTGTATTAAGCACATTATTTAATAAACATATTCAGTCTTTTCAAGTTTGAAGTGCACAGAAGAATTAAAAAAAGAATAGGCAGGCGATGAAAGAATCTCTATTGTGATTTTTAACAATCAAACACAAGG
>NZ_JAAVTY010000094.1:0-5924 GCF_018642185.1 Candidatus Rhabdochlamydia sp. W815
GCTTTTTCTGACCTCGCCAACCAATTTTTTTTAAAACTATTTCAAGAATACTCTTAGAATTTTTATCATCTTTTTTATTCCAAAGAGGGAAATAATAATCACATAATTCCCATTTAGGATAATCTATGGGTAACATACGCCACTGGCAACCACTTTTTAAAATGTACAAAATTCCACAAAAAATATCATATAGATCAACTCTTCGTGGACGTGTTTTTTTGCGTGTAGACTCAAGTATTAGATGGATTTTGCTAAATTGTTTACGAGAAATATCGCTTGGATAAGAGCGGGTCATAACTACCTCCAAAGGTTTTATGAAAACTATCATTATACCTTAATGAGAAGATTTTAAACAGGCTCTTAGGCTTTTTATAGGTGAAGTTTAAGCGGTGCAGTAAAGAAACCATAGCTGATGGCGTATAATATATTCCAAAGCGGTCTTTGGCAAAATTGTAATAGACAAGACTTAAATTGACACTTAGTGGTAAATAGCAAAGAAAAACAGCTTATGCAACTGCGACGTGATGCCGTAGTTGCATAAACAAATAGCAAAGTGGTAATTTTGAATATAGCAATAGAGAGAAAAGTGATAAAAAATAAACTAGGTCTTTTAAAATTAGCAAAAACGTTAGGAAATGTATCTCAAGCATGTAAGCACATGGGATATTCAAGAGAAAGCTTTTATACATACAAAGAGCTTTATGAAAAAGGCGGATAAGCCGCATTACAAGAAATCTCTAGAAGGAAACCCTGCCCTAAGAAAAGTCGCTTAAATGGCAAGAAAGGAAAATTGGAGTACTATTTTTTGACGCTAAGCAAAGAAAAAAACCGCCGTTTGGGGTTCGAGCAATGGCTGCAATAACCTTGTTCTCAACAGGTGGGATCATTTCCTAAAAAACTGTAAAAGTGATTTAGCGTCATGAACCCTTAATAACATCTACTTATCGTTAATGCGCATTTCATTTGCTCGGATATCCCCAACAGCGGAGAATCTTTGAAAAAGATTGTAACAACAGGTGTTATTTAAGAAAAGGTTAAATTACACATCGGGCAAACTTACCACATCTCTTAAGGCTTGTTTGCTTACCTCTCTACCAATGACGGAAATGGATTCTGTTAAGGGTATGTTCTTGGGACATACCCTCACGCAATTTTGCGCATTCCCACAACCGCTGATACCCGACTCATCCATTAAAGGTCGAAGCCTATCTGCTTTTGCTAGTTTTCCAACGGGGTGCGCATTAAAAAGACGCGCTTGGGATAGAGGTGCTGGACCCATGAATGGCGAATGGGGATTGACTTGAGGACAGGCTTCTGTACAACAACCACAAGTCATACACGTAGATAAAACATATATCGCCTCTTGCAATTCAGGACTGATTTTAGGTCCAAAGCCTCGATCTAGAGCATCATCTACGTCTATCCAAGCACGTACTTTTTTTAAGTTTTCAAACATACTTGTACGATCTACGACTAAATCCTTCATAAGAGGAAATTTTGTTAAAGGAGCTAATGTAATGCAAGAACTACCTGTAGATTGTAATAATTGATGGGCAAGAGCTGTGCACCCTTGACGAGGACGGGCATTGATTAACATAGAACAAGAACCACACACCTCTTCTAAACATCCCTGTTCCCAAGCAATTGGAGTGACTTTTTCTCCTTTTTTAGTAATAGGACATTTTTGTATCTGCATTAACGCTGATGTGATGTTCAAAAAAGGCTTCAATTCCAATTCAAATTCTTCCCAATATTGCTGATTAGCAACCCCGCGGTATACTTTTAAAGTGAATGTTTTTTCCATGATATCTCACAAAGGCAATATGATGTTTACAGGAACGTTCTCAAATTGAGGAATGACTTTTTTAGCTTTGCTGTAATCGCGCCCTATGGGTTTTAAATAACGCAAGTCAACCGCTCTATAGTTAATTTTTGGCTCTATCTCTTGATAGGTAGCCATCGTTGTTTTTAACCAATTCTCATCATCTCGATGAGGAAATTCAGGCTTGTAATGAGCTCCTCTAAACTCATTGCGCAAAAGAGCTCCTTTTGTAATCACCAAAGCAATCTCTAACATATAAGAAAATTGATTGGCAAATACATAAGTTTGATTCAAAACAGTTCCCTTATCATCTAAACAGATATTTTGATAACGCTCACGAATCTCTTTTATCACATCTATTGCTCTTATCAGATCTCTATTATTACGTTTAACCGTAACGTATTTAATCAATACATCCGATAATTCCTCATGCAATTGATGCACATTCTCCGATCCATTGCGTTGCATGAGATCTTGTTTGAAATCCTCTTCTTTCCGCAGCGCTTGTGAAAAAATAGCATTGGGTATGTTGCCATAACTATGTTCTAACGTATCTAAATAACGAGGCACTTCTATTCCAGACACTAGTCCAGAAAAAATGCAAGAGAGTAGCGAATTAGCCCCTAAACGGTTTGCCCCATGATATTGAAATTCTGATTCCCCTACATTAAAACAACCGGGGATGTTCGTCATTTGCCTAAATCTCTGCCAACGATCGGGATCAGCAGCAGCGGGCCAATCCACCCAGGCACCTCCCATGGAATAATGCACTGCAGGGAAAATACGCATAGGTACTTTATGCGGATTATCTCCGGTAAATTTTTGATAGATATCCAAAACAGAGGCAATTTTATGCTGGGTTTTCTCTGAAAGATGCGACACATCTAAATACACTTGCATTTTTCTATCGACCCCTAATCCCATTTCACAAACACGCAAGATCTCTCTTGCACCAATATCTCGGGGTACTAAGTTCCCAAAAGCAGGATAGAGCTCTTCTAAAAAATACCAAGGTTTTCCCGTTTCGCCGCAAGGAAGGGTTTTTCCCTCTGAATTTGTAATTGTCTTAGAGCTGTTCCCCCAAACCCAAATTCTTCCTCCTTCTCCACGAGAGGATTCTGAAATCAAACGCATTTTATCCTCCGCAGGGATCGCAGTGGGATGAATTTGAATAAATTCTCCATTTGCATAGTACATTCCCTGCTTGAATAATCTACCGTTAGCAGCTCCGCTACAAAAAGTAGAATTTGTGGACTTTTTAAAAATCAATCCTGGTCCTCCTGTTCCAAAAACCACTGCATCTGCTTTTAATACACTAAGCTCTAAATTAAATAAGTCCATCAGCACAATGCCGCGTGCCTTGCCTTCGCTATCAAGGACAAGACGCATGAACTCGTGATTTTCAAACTTTTCTACTCTGCCTTGTACTTCATAGCGACGCACTTGCTCATCTAAAGCATAGAGCAGTTGTTGCCCTGTAGAAGCGCCGCAAAAAGCTGTTCGGTGATATAAAGTCCCACCAAAACGTCTAAAATCGAGATTTCCTTCTAGAGTTCGATTAAATGGGCATCCGAAGCGCTCCATCATACGGATAATGCCCGGTGCCGCTAAACACATCTCTAAAACAGGAGGTTGGTCCGCTAAGAAATCCCCTCCCTTAATCGTATCGTAGGCATGAATGAAAGGAGAATCCTCTTCATTTTTTAAGTTCATTGCCGCATTAATTCCACCTTGAGCACAAACAGAATGCGAGCGTTTGACTTTTGTCACAGAGATAATTTTGACATGACAGTCTTTTTCTGCTAGTTTCATAGCAGCGGATAAACCAGCTAGACCTCCTCCAACAACAATGACTTCTTTTCCCATTTTTCGCTTCGACATATCTTTTTAAGATGTTAAATTAAACCAGTACGTTCCCCAAACCGCAGCTAATCCTAAAAAGGCAACAACAGTCATCAGGCTAATAGCAACACATACCCAAAATTTTTGCGCAGCCATTTTTAAAACCCACCCCCAGGTGATCAGAAAAGTCCAAAAGCCATTAAAGGCATGAAAGCAAGCAGCTAGCACAAAAATAGTATAGAGACCTACATAAACCGGGCTTTTGAAAGTATCACGTACGGTAAGCAAGGTAGCTGTACCAAAATTTTTAGCCACGGCTACCAATTCTGTTTTTAAGAGTTTTTGTTTTTTTAGGGTAAGTGCCCAATCTAGTCGTTGTTGATAGCTTTGTGCTGCGTTTAGCAAAAGAGCTTCTTGTTCATTGTACTGATCGACAAAAGGCCCTTTCCATAAACTATGCTGCTGCTTTAGCTCTTGAGCAGCCTGCATAACTCTTTCTTCAGCGTTGCAATTTTCTAACAAAGCTTGTTCTTCTAAAATCTGCTTTTCATCATACAAAGCCACTTGCAAACGATCTGCTAGTGTATATAATCCTTTGTCTAGCGTGACATTTACCAAATAAAAAGTTTGCGATCCTAAGCGCACAGAAGTTGGATATTCTATAAAACGGAATTTAGCTACGTGTAAAATGATCCCTACCAATAAGATCCAAGAGGTAATTCTTTGCCAGGTATAGGCTCTATTTCTCCCATAATTCAAATGGGGATTCTGTTCTTTAGTAGAATAAGAGTTCGCCTTAGAAGTCATTAAATACCTAACACCCCAAAACATATGGATAGCAAAAGGAACCGCTAATAATCCTAATTCAATCACTTGAAGGTAGGGCAGATTGTGGAGACTATTTACCATCTTCACAAACCCACGCCCATCCTCTCCTACCCAAAGAGCTGCCTGCGAGTTAGTCAATAAATGTTCTAATAGAAATAAGACGAGCCAAAGACCCATTAAAGAGTGAAGTCTGCGCCAAATAAAAGATTTAGGTACCACTGTTACAATCTCCTGATGTCCAACATCAAAGATTGTATTAAATAGATCGAGTAACTTTTACAAAAGGAAAAATTCCTCAAAAACGAAAAAAAATTTCCGCATTCTGTTTGGTTTTTCTAGCTACTTCCTCTATGCTCGTTTGTTTTAAGTGAGCGATCATCTTAGCTGTTTCTGTAAGAAACCCAGGTTCATTGACTTTCCCACGATAAGGCACTGGTGCTAGATAAGGAGCATCTGTCTCTATGAATACATGTTCTAAAGGCACATATTTCACGATCTCTTGCAATGCTTGAGACTTTTTAAAAGTGACAATTCCACTGATCGATAAGTACCATCCAAGCTCTAGTGCTTTTTTTGCCTCTTCTAGAGATCCCGTGAAACAATGCAATACCGCAGGCACTTTACCTGCTATAGTAAACAAATCAGCAAAGGCATCGCGACAATGAAAAATGATCGGAAGATCCACCTTGCGACGTAAATCTAAACAAAGCTCTAGATATCTTTTTTGCATCTCTTTAGGAGAATATTGATAGTGATAGTCTAAACCGGTTTCTCCAATAGCGATAAGCTGTTTGTGATATGCTGCTTGTTTTACAAGAGTAAAGAAGCTCTCTCCCTCCTTTTCTACATCATGCGGAGTAGTAGCTGCAGCATTAAATACCCAAGAGGTTTTTTCTCTTAAAAGTAGCCCTGCTTTTAGACTTCTCTCATCTGTGCAAATGTTGACGATCTTATCGATTTGATTGGTTTGAGCACGCGCCAAAATCTGCTGTGTATCATTTACAAGCGTGTCACTTGTAAGATGTGCATGAGTATCTATAAACATAAAAAAACCATCCTTGAAATCTAATTCAAAGGATGGTACCTGATTATGGAAGTTTTTTCCAATCTATACTAGTTTGATTTCAAATTAAGAATTGCATAACTAGTTTTTTTTGAAAAAACTGCTCTATTTTGCAAGAATATGTTATCTTTTGTATAAAAATGTTTATACACTCAAACTCTTAATTTGAATGCAAATAAGTATAGGCTTTGTGTAATTTTGGGCTATGATGAGGGTATCTCAACAAAAAATCTTGCTAAAGCACTTCGGATAAGCCCTATCACTGTTCAGTGAATACCTCAGAGAATATGATTCCGAAAATAAAACTGGAAGTAGCCCTCGAGGCGGTAGCAAATCAAAACCTTCACAAGACCAAACAGAGTCTCTACT
>NZ_JAAVTY010000095.1:0-5906 GCF_018642185.1 Candidatus Rhabdochlamydia sp. W815
TCCGCTGTATCAGTATTTTTAACACTTTGAGCATCAATAATTACAAAGCTTGTTTTCTCTTTCCGACCACTGCTTTTTCTGACCTCGCCAACCCATTTTTTTTAAAACTATTTCAAGAATACTCTTAGAATTTTTATCATCTTTTTTATTCCAAAGAGGGAAATAATAATAACATCATTCCCATTTAGGATATTCTATGGGTAACATACGCCACTGGCAACCACTTTTTAAAATGTACAAAATTCCACAAAAAATATCATATATAGTTATTTAAAATTTTATTGATAAAGTTGTATATTTTTCTCCAACAAAATATATGGAGGTAGAGAAATGCCTAAACCTTATTCAATGGATCTAAGAAAACGAGTGCTTCAATTAGATGGATTTTGCTAAATTGTTTACGAGAAATATCGCTTGGATAAGAGCGGGTCATAACTACCTCCAACGGTTTTATGAAAACTATCATTATGCCTTAATGAGAAGATTTTAAACAGGCTCTTAATTCTTCATAAGCTCTCCGAGCCGATATTTTGCTTGCAAAATAAAAGGCGTTTTTTAACATATTGGACAGCAAAGTTTAAGGAGTAACTCCTTCTTTGTGTGCAATTATGGCATGTCTATTTAACTTAAATTCTCGATCATATTTTTTTTGATTGCTCATAAGAACCTCTTTAATAAATTTGTTTTAATTTATTCGGGTTTTTCATGTCTAATTTATTGTAGCAAGATCATTCTAGGAATGTAGGATATAAGATTTAAAACTTGCTTGGGATCTATGAAGACCTTCTAGACATTTAAGCCTCTTATAAACTAGGATAGACCATATTTTAATCTAATCGGACATCTTAAATGCCTAAAGTTCCCAGCTCTGAGTTATTAATCGGCGCTCATACCTCAGCTCAAGGTGGAGCTCAAAATGCTATTTGGATGGGACAGGAAATCGGTGCTAATACCGTACAATTTTTTACCAGCAATCAAAAACGCTGGTCTGGTAAAGAGATTACCCAAGAACAAGCAGAGCTTTTTCAAGAGGCCGTAAGGGTAACTGGACTTTGCCAGTTGATGAGTCACGATAGTTACTTGATTAATTTAGGCTCTTCTAATCCATCTGTTTTACATAAAAGCCAGAAGGCTTTTGAAAAAGAATTAATCCGCTGTCAAAAACTGGGGATTTCTTTTTTAAACTTTCATCCTGGTGCTGCTGTAGGAGCAACAGAAGAGCAATGTCTAAACAATATTGTAGATAGCTTAGAACAATTCGAGGAGCTTATCTCCCATGGAGCTACTCGTCTTTTACTTGAGACAACCGCAGGCCAAGGAACTACGGTAGGATACTGCTTTGAACATTTAGCCTACCTAATTGAAAAACTCTATAGGAAAATCCCTGTCGGTATATGCATAGATACCTGTCATATCTTTGCAGCGGGTTATGATATCCGCACAGAAGCTGGTTGGGAGAAGACATTAAAAGACTTTGAAAGAATTGTCGGAATGAAGCACCTATACGCTTTTCATCTCAATGACTCGCTAAAACCTTTAGGATCTCTTCGAGATAGACATGCTCCTTTGGGTAAAGGGGAAATTGGTATGGAGTGTTTCAAAGTGCTGATGAAAAACCCTAAAACTCGCCGTCTTCCTAAATATTTAGAAACCCCCGATGGCCCCCCTCTTTGGAAAAAAGAGATCGCCATGTTAAGAGAGTTTGCAGACTTATGAAACATAATAAAATTCGATCGATTCAATCCTCTCAAATAGGAAATGTGATTACCGTATGTGGGTGGATTCGCACAATTAGAGCACAAAAAAGCTTTAGCTTCATTGAAATAAATGATGGCTCTACGCTTTCTTCTCTGCAAATTGTGGCAGATGTTTCACTCCCCCTTTATGAGGATCTCTTAAAAAAGCTTTCTACAGGAGCTTCTATTTCAGTAACAGGCGAATTAGTAGAGAGTTTAGGGAAAGGACAACGCTGGGAATTAAAAGCTCATGCCATGCACCTTTTTGGTACTTGTCCTGAAGATTACCCTCTGCAAAAAAAACGACACTCCTTTGAATTTTTACGCTCTCTTGCTCATTTACGTCCACGTACAAATACACAAGGAGCCATTGCCAGAATACGTAATGCTCTCTCTATTGCAACCCATCTATTTTTTCAACAAAGAGGGTTTTTATATCTACACACACCCATCATCACCGCCTCTGATTGCGAAGGAGCGGGTAAACAATTTCTAGTCACCACACTAGATATCAATAAACCACCAAGGCACTCTGATGGTAATGTGAATTTTACAGAGGATTTTTTTCATAAACCCGCTTATCTTACTGTCTCAGGACAACTGAATGCAGAAACATTTGCCTGCGCTTTTTCTGATGTGTACACGTTTGGACCTACATTTCGTGCAGAGAATTCTAACACCTCTCGCCATTTAGCTGAGTTCTGGATGATTGAACCGGAAATGGCTTTTGCTGACCTCGATGATAATCGTGAATGCGCAGAAGCTTATTTGCGGTTTCTCCTTCGATATGTTTTAGATAACTGCCAAGAGGACTTAGCCTTTTTTGAGAGGTTTATAGAAAAAGGATTATTGAATCGTCTGCAACAGGTAGCTGAAACAGAATTTGCTCACCTAACCTACACCCAAGCTATTGCTATTTTACAAAAATCAGAACAAAGCTTTGCATTTCCTGTAGAGTGGGGTATTGATCTACAATCAGAGCATGAGCGCTATTTAGCAGAAACATACTGTAAAAAGCCCCTGGTCTTAACCGATTATCCGGAGAAAATCAAAGCTTTTTATATGCGGGAAAATTCTGATGGGAAAACAGTAGCTGCTATGGACGTCTTAGTGCCAAAAATTGGAGAAATCATGGGAGGAGCTCAAAGAGAAGAGCGTCTAGATGTGCTAGAGAAAAAACTACGCTTATTTGGTTTACATCCAGAAGATTATTGGTGGTATATGCAACTACGTAGCTATGGAACTGTTCCACACGCAGGCTTTGGTTTAGGGTTTGAGCGTCTGGTATTGTTTGTCACCGGAATGGAGAACATCCGCGATGTGATTCCTTTTCCTAGATTTCCTGGTCATGCAGAGTTTTAAAGACCTATGTGGTAGCGCTTGGTCTGAGCCGTAACTGCAGCCCCAAGCCCAAATACCATTGCAGCTAAGGAAAAGATCTTACCTACTCCTGGAATAGAACTTATGATCAAATAGGCAATTAAACCCACGACAAAAGCAGCTAATCGATGTATTGTCCATTTGATTTTACTAGATAGCCAATCCGATCCCCAGAAAATAAAGTATACTTTAGCCGTATAAAATCCTACGATGTTTAAAGCAATCAGAGTTAGAGCAAATGGCACCCCTAAAACAGTCATTAATAGCAATAAACAACAAAGCGGCAAAACAATCAAGGTAATCAGTCCTGTGCTTAAAGAACGCCACGGCTGCCCTCTTAAAGAGAGAAGAGCCGACTGCAAGTTCCTAGGAAAAAGCCTCAATAATAAGTAAGCAATCGCAAGGCTGTAGAGGAAATTCATGGAAAGAGTGAGTAGCTTAGAGCCCACTAATATCTTTTGGATCCATGTGCCTTTTACCAAATTGCGCACAAAAGAAGGATGTTGGGTAATAGTTCCTATTACATTAGCGCCCTGATCAATCCATGCATCTGAGTTGCTTCGATAGTCTACATCTCCGTTAATATGCGCCTGCGAAGTAAGTCTCATTAAACCTACAACCGCATGTAGGTCCTGTCCAATAGTTGAGGATACACGTAAATGAGAAGCTACAACGGTTACCTCTGACCCGATACGGGCTGCTAAATCGGCATTCCCAGCTGTTATTACAACATTTTTTCCAACAGATGATTGTTTAAGTAGCTGAACATTGCCTCCAACAGCTGTAATATTGTGTCCAATCTCTCCGCTTAATAAAACCTGGCCTGCTAATAACCGTGCATTATTTGCCACTTTTCCTGAAATATCTACACTTCCCGCACAGCAAATGAGATCTCCATTTATCACCCCATCAACAACCACTTGCCCAGCAATTAGGTATACATCTCCATTGACTATTCCTGAAATCTCTACACTATCTCCTGAAGCAAAATAGTCTCCTTCATAGACTACATGAGATGGGATCATAATTATGCTATGATCTTCTATTTCTTTGGGTTTCTTAGCAGAACAGAGGAAAACAGGAACCAATAATAAAAATAGAATTATACGACGCATTCATAGCCTCTTTTGCTACTTTGAAATACCGCTAAATAGCGCTGAACCGATTGAAATAACATAGTTTCTGCTTCTTGAATCTGAAGAACATTTTTTTGTTGCTTTGTTTTAATGATCGCATTGATCTGCTCTATATTTAACAAGCTCACACTAAAATGACGAGAAAGAAATGGATCTACCGCTCTGGGCATGCTTAAATCTACGATTAAACGCGTCTTAGCGTCGACAAACTGATGAGCATGCAAGATAGGTTGATTTGTATAAGTTCCACAAACCACCATCGGAAATTGAGAACTTAATTCGATTTGGGAAAAATCCAGTAGCAAGACATCTTCTTTTTTACTCCATTCAAGAGCAGCTTGTCTATTGCGCGTACACAAAAACAACTGCTTCATACCTTTGGATTGAAAATAGCTAATAATCTTACGGTTGATCTCTGAAAATCCAATGAACAAAATAGCAGATGTGTGTAGTTTAAAATACTTTGCTAATAAAAATAGTTCCTTATCAATCCCTATATTTTTTTCTACAAAGAGAAATTGTGTGCGAATGGTTTTACCCAATCGTAAAGCTTTTTGAAATAGAAAATGCAAATCATGAGGCAATTTTTTTCTAGCTGCAAATTGATAGGCTTCTTTTACCTGTCGTTGGATTTCTGACTCTCCAAGAATAACGCTATCTAGCCCCGCTGTTACTCTTGCTAAATGCAAAAAACAATCCAAGCCAAAATATGCATAAAGTTTATGCTCTACGTTAAAAGAGAGCTCTGAGCGCAGAGCATTTAATAATAAACTATGCGCTTCTGCTAGGTCCTCTGCGCTGAAATAAATCTCCATGCGACTACAAGTAGCAAGCAAAACCCACCCGCTACCTTGTAAGAGTGCTTTGCTCACTCGATAAGCAGCTATAATTTGTTCTCGACAGCTAATCTCAGCAGATTTATGACTAATCCCTAACACTCCGACGTGCATACACAACCAACATATAAGGAAATGGTTGTTATACATTGACATCGAAATTTAAAGCCACTTATTCTGCTAAGCACCTAACAATCTCATCGTAACAATAACCACGTCTTAGACATTTTGTAATAAGTCGTTGTCTTTGCTTAGGGTTCAAAAGATGAGTTGGCTGATTTTTTTTCTGTAATAAACGTTTGAGGTCTTCAAATTGGCTTTTTTCTGTTTCTAGAATGATCTGTTGTAAAATAGAGCGGTTAATTCCCACTTTGCAATACAGTTTATGCCAAATAGCTTTTGAACCAAATCCCCTAAGCCGTGCTCCTTCTACTAACTGCCTGATCAGTTTTTGGTCGTCTAAAAACCCTTGCTCAATACAAAGGTTTATTACTTTATCAATACCTTCTTGAGAAAACCGTTTATGGATAAGTTTCAAACGCAACTCTTCTACAAAAAAAGAGCGTCTAGCTAGATACAAAAACGCCTGTTTTTTTACATGATCTTCTTCCGAATAAGACATTTATTTGCCTTTTAACATCCTATAGCCTATTCCCAGATATATATTTGACCGATCTAAAGCGTTTGTGATAGTGCCCAAAAAACGGAAAAAAGCAATTCTTTTTAATAGGCCCTTTCAACCTTGAAGTGCACAAAAAAGAACATATAAATACTTGAAAAAACATCTATTGTGCACCCGAGCATAGCATGTTTGTAGA
>NZ_JAAVTY010000096.1:0-5899 GCF_018642185.1 Candidatus Rhabdochlamydia sp. W815
AATCCTTGCTTGCTCATGTCATCTGTCTTTAGTTAAAAAATAAAAAGATCTGGTATCATAGCGAAAATTTATATTCAATTCAAGATAGGTTCATGCACTTTCTGCCTTTTCATTATACAATCATATTAAAAATGTTTAATAAGCAATGGTCTAGAATTAATTACTTCTTAAGGAGGGTCTCCTTCAGCTCCTCTCTCATACCAGGTACGTAAATTTTGTATAGATTCAGCTAGACGCTCTTTAAGAGCTTTTTGCGCTTGTTTTTTATCAAGGCCTTGAAATGCTTCGTAAGAAATTGGGGTGCCAAATACACAAGCCGTTTTCCCCCATAATTTAGGTAGCTTTCTTCCCCGATTCCAAATGGAAAACGTCCCATGAATATAAGTAGGAATTACAGCTATTTGAGAACGAAAGACTAAAAAAGCAACTCCGGATTTTAATTCTCCCAATTGATCCTCATAAGCTCTTGTTCCCTCTGGAAAGAGAATCACTTTTTTTCCAGATGCTAAAAGCTCTTGGATAGCTTTAAATGCTCTACTATTACTCGTATCCCCTTGCACGGGATGGGAGTTCAATTTTCGAATAAAGGGGCCAAATAAAGCATATTTAAATAAGCTCTCTCTTGCTAAAAAATGCACTTCTTGTGGCCATGAAATAGCTAAAATAGGGGGATCGTAAAAAGATGTATGATTCGCTGCAATAATTGCAGCTCCTTTATATACATGTTTTAGTCCATATATCTTATGTCGATAAAGAATTTTAAAGAATAACCAGGTAAAAAATACTACTATGCGATAGAGAAAAGAAAGAGAATTATCAGATGCCCAACTAGGTTTTATCATGGAATTTTTTCAGGATATTTTTCTGCGATCAATTGAATGATTTGATCAACCACTTCATTTAAAGTCAATATAGAGGCATCAATTTTATATGCATCTGGTGAACATTTTAAGGGAGCATTTGATCGAGTAGAATCATAATGATCTCTTTTTAATAAGTCCGCTAGCACAGATTGTTTAGCTAGCTCCAGCTCTTCTTGAGGATACTGGGCTAATAATTCAGCTAGACGCCTTTCTGCTCGAATGCGTGGATTAGCTGTTAAAAAAATTTTAATTTCAGCTTGAGGAAAAACAACCGTTCCCAAATCTCTACCTTCAAAAACAAAATCTCCCCGAGCAGCACATTGTCTTTGAATGTCCAATAATTTAGAGCGAACACAATCTATAGCAGATACTTCCGATACATGAGAAGTAACAAGATACGACCTGATCTCTTCTGTTACATCTTTATCTCCTACAAAATATCTTTTACTGTGCTCTTTTGTTTCTATTCTAAAAGAGAATTGATCAACTAGTTTTTGCATCTTTTCTATTTGTTCAATTGCAATTTGAGATTTAAGAAAAAACCAAGTAAATGCTCGATACATAGCACCTGTGTCAAAATACGTAAAATGCAATCTTTCAGCTACTTGTCTTGAAACGCTTGTTTTGCCTGTTGCTGCAGGGCCATCAATAGTAATGATCATAGTTTTAATGCATCCGCAAAAAGAAATATAAAATAGGCGTAGTAAAGAGTAAAGAGTCTACCATATCTAACACACCCCCCAATCCAGGCAAAACATTGCTATCTTTAACAACGGCATCTCTTTTTAAAAGAGATTCTGCTAAATCTCCTACTTGCCCTAATATTCCAATTAACATCCCAAGCCATATTGACTCTGAAAAAGAAAGGTGGAACCACTCTGCTTGCATATAAACCGCTAGTTTATGAATAGCTATGCTTGCACAAACAGCACCAATAAATCCAGCAATTGCTCCTTCTACTGTTTTCTGAGGACTTAAAGAAGGACACAATTTATTTTTTCCCCAAAGTCTTCCTACAAAATAAGCACCTACATCGGTAATTTTGGTGACAACAATTAAATACAAAAGCCACCAACGCCCTTCCTGAGGAAACCCATGATGAGGGTTGGGATAAAGGACTCCTAAGATTAAGCTCAAAGGCACCGCTACATAAACAATTCCAAAAAATTCGATGGCAATCTCATTTAAAGCCCCTATTACTCTTTTAAAACGGTGTATAAAAAAAGCAATAACACCTAATGCCACAACTAAAATGGGCAGTTGAGGAAGGTCTACAAAAACCAGATATATATATAAAGCAATTACTTCCAAAATTGCTATAGCCATCATTAATCGCGTGGCTGGACGCTTTTTTTTAGCAATAGCTAATTGCGCATATTCCCAAACCCCAGTAGCAGAAATTCCGGCTACAAAGAACATAAGTAAAAGACTAACAAAAGGCAAAGGGGAAAAAATAATTAATGTTGCGACACAAACCCCTATTGAAATAGAGGTCATTAGCCTAGAGCTTAAATCTGCCATTCTCTTTATGGTCATAGGCCTCCAAATCGCCTTTGACGTTGTTGAAATTGATATAAAGCTTTTATTAGCTCTTTTTCAGAAAAATCTGGCCACAACACTTCTGTGTGATAAAACTCGCTATAAGAAAGTTGCCAAAGCAAAAAATTGCTTTGTCTTTTTTCTCCACTTGTACGAATGAGAAGATCTGGATCAGGCCAGTAAGAAGTATCTAAATATTGAGCAATTAGTTGCTCATTAATTTCAGATCTGCTCAAAAGCCCACTTTGAACATCCTCTACGATATTAACAAGAGCTCTTTTAATGTCATCTCTACCACCATAATTGATAGCTAATACTAAATCAATTCGGTTCCCATTTTCGGTTGCTTTCTTTACATCACATATGGTTTTATAAACATCTTTTGGTATTTTAGTAAGATCTCCAATTGTCTGCAACCGCACTTGTTCTTTAATCATTTTAAAACAAAATCTACGCAAATAAATTTTACATAGATACATTAAATTATCTATTTCTTGCTGCGATCTTTGCCAATTTTCTGTAGAAAAAGCAAAAACCGTTAATGCTTTTATATTCCATTTAATTGCAGCGGTTACAATATCAATGATGGTTTTAGCACCTTGCCAATGTCCCATCATATTAGGCAAGCCGTTTTTTTTAGCCCACCTTCTATTCCCATCCATGATAATTGCAACATGCTTTGGGAGTATATTTTTATCTATAATTAAAGAATCTTCCAAAGCGCTTTCTGGAACATTTAACATCTGCATAGTAAATTATTTTTTAAAGAATTGGTGTAAAAAAAGAGTACTCTTTCGATCAGGCCCTAATGAGATCATACTAATGGGCACATCTATTAATTCTGAAATTCGCTTAAGATAATAAATAGCTTTTTCTGGCAGCTCCTCATAAGAGGGAACTTGAGATGTTTCTTTTCTCCATCCTTCTAGCACTTCATATATAGGCTCAACTCGTGCTAGATCTTCAATTAAAGCAGGAGGAGATTCCAAAGTAACCCCATCTAAGCGATAGTGAGTACAAATTTTAATCTCATCTAATGTATCTAAAACATCCAATTTGGTTAAAGCCATTGAATCGAGCCCATTTAACCTTGCAGAATAACGAACCAAACAGGCATCGAACCAACCCATGCGCCTTGTTCTTCCAGTTGTTGTTCCTATTTCACGCACTTTAGATGCAACAAACATTTTCTGTTCTTTTTCTGTAAAAGCAGTTGGCAGAGGCCCTTCGCCTACACGCGTTGTGTATGTTTTTACCACGCCAAGAACATGGTCGATCTTCGTTGGACCAATTCCCGCCCCTGCAATAACACCTGCTGCAATCGTGCTAGAAGAAGTTACATATGGATAAGAGCCAAAATTGTTATCTAAAAGAGTACCCTGAGCTCCTTCAAACAACACTTTCTTTCCCATTTTGAGGGCTTCAGCAATCCACTCTTCAACAGGCGCTATAAAAGGTTTTAACTTGGCAGCTAGTTGATGACATTCCTCTAATAAAGAATCCAATAGTAGCGGCTCTTGTTGAAAAATGATTTGTAATTCTTGATTTTTTGAAAAAAGATTGGCCTGTAACCTTTTTCTTAAAATATCTGGTCGCACAAATTCTGCTAATCGAATTCCTATTCGGCTAGATCTGTCCGCATAACAAGGTCCAATCCCTTTTCCCGTGGTTCCAATGGCTCGATCTTTCTTTCGACTCTCATACAACTTGTCTAGTAGCTTATGATAGGGAAAAATCACATGCGCATAATTAGACAGCCACAACCGATCCGCAAAATCAATCCCTTCTTTTCTTAAACAATCCACTTCTTCTAAAAAAGAACCTGGATCGATCACAGTACCACCTGTGATCAGACAATGTGTATTAGGATGTAAAATACCCGATGGAATTAAATGAAATCGAAGCTCTTGAGAACCTATTAAAATGGTATGTCCTGCATTGTTCCCTCCTTGAGCTCTAACCACAAAGTCGGCTGATTTTGCTAATAGGTCGGTGACTTTTCCTTTTCCCTCATCTCCCCATTGAGCCCCTACCACAATCATGCTAGACATATTTCAAAACCTTCTTAAGTCGCAATTGTGTATTTTTAATAAAAAGAAGAGTGTAGCAAATGCTTGATTTGAATCGATGATTTTTCTATAAAAACATGCTTCTCTTAAACAGCCTAATTAGGAGCAGATCTATTTCTCAAAGTTGTATTTTTTAATAGTTATTTATATTTCTAGAATAAAAATTAGCATGTTTTTCGACTTTTCTAAAAAAATTGCTTTTTATTCAGTTGAAATTTAAAATTTCATCTCCTTATTTCAAGGATCTTAAGGAGATAAGTATGAGTAGTTCTATAGGGATTGCAACCAAATGCGTAACAACATTTCTTGATTTCCTCCATGTTGTACAAGCTGTAGATGAATGCAGTGAATCTGAACCATCTATTTTACAAACTGCAAACGTCGTTAATCGACTAGCATTATTTGGATTTTCAGCAACAGAAATAAAAAAATTAACCTGTAGTCCAAGCGATAATCATGCTCTTGCTTGTCTAAAAAACTCAGAGCTTACAAGTAGATATTTACATCTTCTTATTCAAATTTTCAAAGGTCCAAAACGCTCTGAAGAGATAGAGACCGAACTACAGTTCTTAGAAAGAGCGGTAATCCTTCCTATATCGGATATCATAAGAGTATCAGCAGAAAAATCTACTTATGAAATAAAACACTGCCTAAATGGTGCTCTTGAAACAACTCCCACATCCTCTATAGATAGTTCTTTAAAATCTACACTAGAGCAAAAAGGGAAACTCAAAGAACTAGAAAATCGAATTAACATTGCTTTTAAGATGAAAATGGCCTTTGAATTTGGTTTAATTAATTCAGCAGGACAATTATATAGAAATTTCTATGAGAATATCTATGCAAGAGCATTTGGGCATTTATTCTTAAACCGTCGATATGATGACCCTCAAGAAATAGCGGAAGCTATTTTGAATTCTTTTCCTATCCCTCCAGCTTTCCATGATGATCTGATATTACGAAGATATATTTGTCCTATTACACTTGAGCCTATTCGTTACCCCGTGGAAGATCCTACTACTCGTCATCGTCAACAAGGACAAAACAATCCTACCTTGTATGAAAGATCAGCTATTATAAATAGTTTAATGGTCAGATCCCTATCTCCGATTACAAGGGAGCCATTGACAGCTAATCAGCTGATTGACCGACCAGACATACAATTTATTATTGAAGATAGGCTTAGAGAGCACGGTTCTAAACTATGGCAGTATCTCGAAGCAAGTCCTCTTTTACAACAACAATTACAAGCCGAAACAAGCAATCCTTAAAATTTATAGAAAAATAGAGAAAATATGAGTATTCCATCCATAGATCAAATATATGAACCTATCTTGAATTAAATTTACTGTTTTAAAGATACTTGCCGACTTAAGAAATTCATCCAATATCCCAGTAGTCCAAACATTAATAGTCCGTTCCAATATA
>NZ_JAAVTY010000097.1:0-5782 GCF_018642185.1 Candidatus Rhabdochlamydia sp. W815
AGTTTCTGATGTCTTCTAGGATTAAAGTGCACTATCTCCCTCCTTATTCGCCGAATTTGAATCCTATTGAACGCTTGTGGAAGATCTTAAAGGAAAAGAAGGTATACAATCGATATTACGAAACGTCGGTGACTTTTTTTCAGGCAATTAGAGGATTCTTCTTAGAAGAGATACCGAAAATAACAGATATTTTGAAATGTAGGATAAACGACAAGTTTCAAGTCGTTGACTTAAATCCCATTAAGCTAGCCGTTTGAATCGGCACTAGTATAGACAATTTTTTCGTTCAACCTGAAATCAGGTTAGATCAAACAAACTCGTTCCAAGAAAAATTTAAAGAAAAAGGAGCTCAGTCTATTGACCTTTCTATAAAAGGCAAATGCTCTTCCTTTTTACGCTCTTTGGTCAATATTAAAGTCACTAAAGAATCATGTGTTGCTGGTTTTTGCTTAGTTCCTAGTGTCAATCTAGGTTGGTTGAGAACAACTTCTCTAATGCGCCTTCATTACGCTTCTAAGTTTAGAGGGGGAACATTTTGTAAATCTGATTTTACAACTTCTAGCTTTCACCAAACAATCGATCAATTGCTCGTGGGTGCGCAATTTCTTGTCTCCCGCCAAGGAGACATCCAGTTATCTATAGGATATGAAGGGGTTTTTGGAAAAAAATCAACAGTGAATGAAATGAATATAAATGCGTGTTGGAGTTTTTAACTCTTGCTTTTGACCGTCTTATGTAGATGTTTAGTCCCAAAGTGTAATGGATTGGGTTAATTCTAAAACTTTTTGGTTTTTTTTGCCAACTTTTGATAACATGGTAGTACCGATTCAAACGGCTAGCTTAATGGGGTTCAAGTCAACGACTTGAACCTTGTCGTTAATCCTATATTCTTCTATACGATTGAATCGGAACCACTATATTTACCACTAAGTGTGAATTTAAGTCTTGTCTATTACACTTTAAGCGAATTGGTAATGTGCTCATGTTCTTTGATAGACATCCTCTAGACGAACAATATCATCTTCTCCCACATATTCGCCTACTTGAACCTCTATCAATTCTAGTAACACTTTACCAGGATTTTCTAGTCGATGAATCGCTCTTTTAGGCACAAAAATGCTTTCATTTTCAGATAGAATAGTTTCTTGTTGATCGATGGTAACTTTAGCCGTTCCTTTTACCACTACCCAATGCTCACTACGATGGTAATGCATTTGCAAACTCAGTTTCTGCTTAGGTTCAACTACGATTCTTTTTAATTTATAGCGCTCTGCCTCTTCTAATACGGTAAAATGACCCCAAGGACGATGCGATGTAGGATGCAAATAAGATTCCTTAGTCTCTCGCTTTTGCAACTCTTCTACTAAAGCCTTTACCCTTTGAGATTCTCTTCTTTTTCCAATAAATAACGCATCTGCGGTTTCTACAACGATTAAATCTTCTAATCCAATAGTAGAAATTAAACGTTTGTTGCCCATGATTAAACAATTTTTTGTATCTATATCTAAAACATTTCCCATTTTTGCATTATTATGCTGATCTTTTTCTAGAAAGTCATACACACTATCCCAAGATCCTACATCTGACCAATTAAGATCTAAACGCACAACTTTTGTATTAGTGGATTTTTCCATTAAGGCATAATCAATAGAAAGATTTGGTAGTTCAGAAAATCTAGCTACAAACTCTTTGAAATCTCCCGAAATTCCTATGCCAATTTCTGGACAGTGCTTTTGAAGTTCTTTAATAAACGTTTCAATTTGAAATAAAAAAATACCAGAGTTCCATAAGTGTTGGCCTGAAAGTAAATATTTCTGCGCCAGAGCAAAATCAGGCTTTTCTACAAAACTATCTACGTGATAGATATTTTCTTGTTCTTGCAAACCCAATTTAATATAACCGTAGCCTGTTTCTGGTTTATTAGGACGCACACCAAAAATTACATTTCTTGCTTTTTGTGCGATTTTTTCTGCTTCGACTAAAGCATGGATGAATATCTCTTGAGGGCAAATCAGATGATCTGAGGAGCAAATCAAAACACACTCTTGAGAAGAAATTTTTAAGAAAGAAGTTAGATAACAAATAGCAAGCGCAATAGCAGGTGCTGTATTTTTTTGCTCTGGCTCTATTAAAATCTGATTTTCTAACAGAAGAGAAATTTCCATGGCTTGTGTTTTTACCAAATGAAAATAATCTTGACTGGTTACAACCAAAATATCCTTTGGGTCAATAATAGGAATAAATCGTTCAATGGTTTTCTGTAATAAAGAGCGTTTTTCTCCAAAATGCAAAAATTGCTTAGGCATTTCTCTACGGGAATAAGGCCATAGCCTTGTTCCACTACCGCCTGCTAAAATGATGGCTTTCATATTTTTCCTCGGTTTTTTTATCAACAAGATTGCGAAACTCCGCATGAAATCTCTTTCTGCTAAACTTTTGCGCGTGTTGATAAATTTTATTTTGATCAAACTCTTTTTTTTCAAAACGAGCAATAGCATCTAATAAACTAGCCAATTGTTGTTTTTCAAAAAAAACTCCTGTCTGGTTTTCTATAACGGTTTCCAACGTCGCTCCTTTCCCAAAGGCAATGATAGGGACCCCTGCTGCTTGCGCTTCTAAAACGCAAATACCAAAATCTTCTTCAGCAGCAAAAATGAACCCCTTGGCTTTAGCTACATAAGAATGCATGATCTCATCGGGCTGATAGCCTAAGATTTCTACATTTTTTGTGGCTAATTGTTTAATTTTTTTCATTTCAGGCCCGCTACCAATTACAAGGAGTTTATGTTGAGGTAGGTAAGAAAAAGCTTTTACTATCAAATCCACTCTTTTATAAGGCACCAAACGAGAAACCGTGATGAAATAATCTTCTTTTTTATCTTGTATACAAAAACGCTCAACATCAACCGGAGGATAAATCACAGATGATTCTCTACCATAAAGTTTACGAATGCGGCGAGCGATATAATGAGAAATTGCTACAAAATGATCAACTCGGTTAAGTGATGCAATATCCCAATTGCGTAAATAATGAAGAGCAAATCGGGCAAACCCTCTTTGCCATATTCCTGCTCTTTCTAAATAACAATGCATTAAATCCCAGGCATAACGCATAGGAGTGAAGCAATAACACAAATGCAACTGATCTGGGTGAGTCAATACCCCTTTTGCTACTGCATGTGAAAGAGAAATCACCACATGATAATCCCTTACATCAAACTGCTCGATTGCTAAGGGGAAAAAGGGAAGATAGTAACGATAGCAGCTAGATCCAAAAGGCATTTTCTGGATAAAAGAAGTATGGATTTCTTTTGTTAAAAAGGCAGATTTAAATGTCTTTTGATTATGAACAAGAGTGTAGATAGGAGAGGGGTAAAGCTCATAAATAGCCTTTAGAGCTTTTTCTCCACCCGCTGATTCCACTAGCCAGTCATAAACAATTGCTGTTGTCATATTTCAATTAACTGATCGATCTTTTCCAAATGTTTTTGCGCAGATATTTCCCAGCTTAGGGTTTTTACAAGTTGTAATCCTCTGTTAATCAATTGTTGTCTTAAATCAACATCTATCATTACTTTTTCAATAAGCTCTGCTATATGTCGATAGTTATAGGGGTTGCAGTAAAGTGTTGCTGTCTTACAAACCTCTGGCAGAGATGCCGCGTAAGAACAGATGGTGGGGCAACCGCAAGCCATTGCCTCTAAAGGTGGGAGGCCAAAACCTTCATATAAAGAAGGAAATATCATTAACACAGCTGCTCTATAAAAGTCGACGAGCTCTTCATCCGAAACATTTCCCACAAAATGCAATCGGTGCTTTAAATGCTGCAAGCTTTGTTTAAAACATGAATCATCGAGGCGTTTCATGTCTTTAGAATTGCCAACACAAACAAAATCTATTTCGGAAAACCCTCGTTTATCTAACAAATCAAAGGCTAAAAGCAAGGCTTGTATGTTTTTATGAACTTTGAGATTTCCTACATACAACAAAAATTTTTTCTTAATATTAAACTTCTCTAATATTTGATGACTTCCCTTTTTCGGTGAGAATCTATCTAAATCAACCGCCAGAGGAATCACCTCTATTTTATTTGCTATAACGTTGGTATATTTGCACAATTCGCTTTTTGAAAAATGAGAATCTGTAATGATTTGATCAGACCGATAAGCTGCCTGTTTGATCAAAAACCCTGCATAAAAACGCTCTAATCGACTCAATAATTTAGGATAGGCTAAATGAAATAAATCATGAATAGTGGTTAGTCTTTTCTTAGAAGAAACAGGGAAAATAGGAACATTAAAATGAGGAGACCAAAAAAGATCGCAAGAGGGGATTTTCCTAGCAAAGTCTATTTGTTCTACTGGTGAATAAATAGGTGTAAAAATGGGGATCACTTCCATCCCATCAAAATAAGAGTTTTTTTGATGAGGATGAATTAAAACATACCAGTGTATGGGAGCTTGTTTTAAATGCTCCAATATATTTTTTAGATAAGTACCAATGCCAGATTGAACAAGCATTCTTGCATCCACACAAACCTTCTTCAAAAACAAACCTCGGTTTCTTTTCTAACGCTTTGCTGCACTAGTTTTAGATCACTATTAATCATGAGACTAACAAGCTCTTTTAAATTGGTATGAGACTTCCATCCTATTTTTTGTATAGCTTTGGTAGGATCTCCTATGAGTAGTTCTACTTCTGAAGGGCGAAAAAATTGTGGATTAACTTCTACTAGTACACGTCCTGTTCGACAATCAATCCCTTTTTCTTCTATTCCTTGCCCTATCCATTCAATAGTAGTACCCACTTCCTGAAAAGCTAGCTCTACAAAATTTCTGACGCTTGTCATCTCTCCTGTAGCTAATACAAAATCTTCTGCAGTAGCTTGCTGCAATATACGCCACATGCCTTCTACAAAATCTTTAGCATAACCCCAATCCCTTTTTGCATCTAGATTGCCAAGCTGTAGTCTTTCCTGTTGTTTGTGCATAATTCTAGCTACTGCTAGGGTAATTTTACGAGATACAAAATTTTCTCCTCGACGTGGGCTTTCATGATTGAATAGAATCCCATTACACGCAAATAGATCCCAGGCTTCTCTGTAATTAACAACAGCCCAATAAGCATAAAGCTTTGCTACTCCATAAGGAGATCTAGGATAAAAAGGAGTTTTTTCCGTTTGAGGAGTTTCCTGTACTTTGCCAAATAACTCTGAAGTAGAAGCTTGATAAAATCTCGATTTTGAACAGATCTTACGTATTGCTTCGAGTAAACGCATTGTTCCTAGAGCATCCACATCTGCTGTATGTATAGGCATTTTAAAAGAGGTGCCAACATGACTCATCGCTGCTAAATTATAGATTTCATCTGGTAAGACGGATTGAATTATGCTTTCTACATTGCTTGAATCGGTAAGATCTCCTTCATGTAAATGTAGATCTTTATGCAGATGAGAAATTCTTCCTAGATTACAATGAGAAGATCTCCGCACCATTCCATGCACCTCATAACCTTTTCCTAGCAAGAGCTCTGCCAAATAAGATCCATCTTGTCCTGTTATTCCTGTAATAAGCACTGTTTTCATAAGCTTTTCCTTTTCAATAAAATACTAGAATCATTTTTACATATTAACAATTATATATAAAGCTTTAGAGCCTGTTTAAAATCTTTTCAGTTAAGGCATTAATGATAGTTTTCATAAAACCTTTGGAGGTAATTATGACCCGCTCTTATCCAAGCGATATCTCTCGTAAGCAATTTAGCAAAATCCATCTAATACTTG
>NZ_JAAVTY010000098.1:0-5734 GCF_018642185.1 Candidatus Rhabdochlamydia sp. W815
ACGTGTTTTTTTGCGTGTAGACTCAAGTATTAGATGGATTTTGCTAAATTGTTTACGAGAAATATCGCTTGGATAAGAGCGGGTCATAACTACCTCCAAAGGTTTTATGAAAACTATCATTATACCTTAATGAGAAGATTTTAAACAGGCTCTAAAGCGAAATGATGGCCAATGATTTTAAAGCCATGGTTGAGATATAGTCTATGAGCATCGTGTCGCTGTGGACCGCTATCCAAATGGATTTGGTCGCATTTGGCTTTTTTCCCCTGCTCGATTACCCACTTCAATAGTTTTCCGCCGTGTCCGCTTCTCCGTGTTTCAGAGTCAGTGATTAGGTCATCGATATATAGAACCTTTCCCCAAGCTAAAAACTCCAAGAACCTAAATCCTGCAATAGCCCTCGCCTCTCCCCCGTCTTGGCAATACACTAAGTGGTATCCTTCAGCTAGTTGACGCTGGACTTGCTCGACAAATGCCTGTTCATCCGTCAAATGAGGTCGCAGTTGCTTCATGACTCTATGGCATGATCGGATTTGCTCTTCCGTAGAGGCTCTTTGGATTTTGGCTTCTTCTGCAGTGATTAGACTCATTTTATGCTCCGATTTTCTTTTTGGGATTCACTAAGTTTTCCATGTAAAGCTCCATTTGGTAATGGGGAACAGGATGCCAGCTCGCAATAAACTCCCCGATGATCTTAAAGCCGGCTTTCTGATATACGTGGATGGCTCGTTTATTGGAGGCTTCGGGATCGATCAGAACCTTTTTCATATTTGGAAAATGGCTAATCAAAAATTCCCGAATCATGGGCACTGCAAGTCCTTTTCCTAAATAATTGAGATCGCAAAGTCACCAGAAAAAGGGTTAGGCGGAAATAATGTGCTTGAGGATGCTAGATTGCTATCGGCACTGCTGGCATCTTCGCCAAACCCTATCGACTGGCCAAAATTGGTAGAGCGTTATGAAAGAGAAATGTTTACCAGGGTAAGAACGGCTGTTGAGGAATCTAAGAACGCAGCGGAATATTTCCGCACCCTTCGATCTCCTTCATGAATATCAGGGAATTAAAAAATCTGATATAAGGAAAAGGCTTAAAAACAAAATAATTTAGATTTTTGATTTAAAGGACTAGAAAAATGAATAAAGAGTCGGCCGCATATAAAAGCCTTTGCACTGAATACTATGAGTTGGACAAACCAGTCCCGCCGGCAGATGCTCTTAAATGCTACTTAAATTATGCAAAAGAAGCTGAAGGAAGAATCCTTGAACCTATGTGCGGCACAGGAAGATTTCTTATTCCGCTTTTAGAGCAAGGGTATACTGTTGCAGGCTTTGATTCTTCCTCTCATATGCTTAAGGTTTGCCGTGAAAAATGCGCAGATTGTAAATTAACAGCCGAACTTTCAGAAGATACATTTGAAACTTTCTCGCAGCCAGGGAAGTATAACTTGATTTTCATAACGAGCGGTTCATTCGGCCATCTGATCGCTCAAGAGGAGGTGGACAAGGCTTTGGCATTCGTTGTTGAGCGGTTAAATTCCGGCGGGAAATTTGTATTCGAAATCGAGACTTTAAAGTCTGTTCGCGAACCGCAAGGGATTTGGAAAGGAAGATGGGTGAACAGGCCCGACGGTTCGAAAATTGTTATGCATGTGCTGTCGCGCTTCGATCCTATTTCACGAGTGGACGAAGGTCTTTTCCGCTATGAATTATGGGAAGCGAATGAAATTTCCAAAACAGAAGTCGAAGATTATCGGGTAAGATATTATGAGCCTGCTGAAATGGAAAGCTTATTGCAGCGCTGACTCTGTCGTTTTATTCGAATGCGTTAAGAAATAAAATCCTCCCTCATTTTTGAAGGAGGACCTTTAAAATTAGGATAGCTCTCGATCAGCAAATATTTTCATTGCCTCTGCCATAAAGACAGCCAATTCTGGATGAAAGGGATCCAGCTGTTTTCTGAACTCAGGATGTTCTGCATACAATTGAGCCATCGCTTTGTACACTTCCTGCGTTGCAGAATGGGTTTGTTCTGCAAAGGCGTGATGCTTTTTGATAATCTTTTGCACTTCGCCATCTGCAGGATCCAATCCCTTTTCGATGCAATGACCCAGTTCTTTAAAGAGAGCATGAGCCGTTTTGACGATGTTATCGTAATAGGCTTTGCCCCGCTTCTCAACGTCTTCAGCGTTTTTGGTGGGGTTTTTTACACTTTGGACTACTATTTTTTCAGCTTGAGAGTAAGGCTGTCCTTCCTTCAGCTTGACTAACCCGATGTTGAAGCCATCGAACATTTCTTTGTCTTTCATTTTCTTTTTTCCTTTTAAATGTTTGATTGTCTTATCGATGGTTTTCAGCAGCCGGCCGACCTTCTCCCATTCGCAGCTTAAAGCCCTTCTATGGGAATGCAAAGCTGCAATTTGGTCGAAATCGCTTTTGCCAATAACTTTGAGGATCTGCTTCAGGGTAAGCCCTAGTTCCTTAAAGAACAGAATTTGCTGCAGCTGCAGCAGCTCCCTTTCTTCATAGTATCTCTATATCCATTGGCTCCATGGTAGGCGGGCTTCAGCAGCCCTATTTCATCGTACCAGTGGAGAGTCCGGATGCTGACCCCTGAAATTTTCGCTAATTTTGCAACTGTGTAAACCATCGGCGTTCTCCTTCAATATCCCTTTGATTTTAAAGGATAGCCCTATAATAAGGAATAACGTAACGTGAGGGTCAACGAAGAATTTTTTAAAATAAAAAATTGATATTCTTACCTAGTTCCAAGCTTCCATTCCTGAGTAGCGATTTTTTCAATAAAAGTGGCGTCATGCGATATAGCCACAACAGCTCCATCGAAATTGAGAAGAGCCTTTTCAAATGCCTCCAAGGTCATGAAGTCGAGATGGTTCGTCGGCTCGTCCAGTAAGAGGACATTAGGTTTTTCCAGAACAAGCGCTAGCAGCATCATTCTCTTGCGCTGCCCTGTGCTCAGCGTGGAAAATGGGCGCCTCAGCAAATCGGCTCCTCCTAAAGCTGCTTTATGAAGTTCGCGCCTTAAGTCCTCTTCGGAGAGCTGATACGTACTCTCAAAGTACTGAAGAGGTGTTTGCTCCATTGGAAGCAGTCCGACTTCCTGATCCAGGAAAGCTATTTTTGCAGCAGCAGCCGAGCGGATGTTCCCTTCATCCAACGGGAGAAGGCCGGCAATCGCCTTCAGAAGGGTTGTTTTTCCGCATCCATTCGGACCTGTGACAAGAATCCTGTCTCCTTTGCATATGCTCTTGCAAAAGCCGGAAAACAAAATTTTATTCCCATACGACTTGCCTGCATGGTCTAGTTCAATTGCAACTGAGGATGCCAACGGCGATTCGGCAAATTTCAAGCCCTTGATGCTTTTCGGCTTTGGGTGGGAGAGAAGATTTGACTCGATTTCTTCAAGCCGCCCTTTCATTGCATCGAGCTTGTGCTGCAAAGACTTCTGATGCTTCTCCCCTCTTTTGTCATACGCCATGATATTGCGGTCTTTAGGAGGAGTTATACGCTACAGCTATAGCCTTCGTGTCTACCATAAATCTTCTCCTTTGTGATTTTTTTTGACAATCATATTGATTATAGTATACTATATCCAATATGTCCAATACAAAAAAAAGAACCTACTGCTGCCCGTCTAGAAATGCAAAGGCAATGCAAACAAGAAGCCGGATCCTTATTGCTGCAAAAAATCTTTTTGAATCAGAAGGGTTTGAATATGTAACGATTGAAAAAATAGCCCAAGCCGCGGCTGTTTCAACACCAACCGTTTATTCACTTTTTCAATCTAAGCGTGGTGTACTTCGTGCGTTGATGGATGAGGTATTTCCCAGAGACCAGTTTGAGACCCTCGTAGAAAGCAGCACTCAGGCAAAATCTCCAGAAGTACGCCTTCAATTCTCTGCCAAAATCGCGCGTCAGATGTACGATGCAGAGAAGCTGCAAATGGATATTTTTCGAGGTGCTTCTGTATTAGCTCCAGAATTTAAGGAACTTGAAAAGGAAAGAGAAACGCGTCGATATAATCGGCAAGAAATAACGATTGAAGCAATGATCAGAGAAAAATCTCTAGCTACCGGTCTTAGCCCAACGAAAGCCAGAGATATTTTATGGGCTTTTACCGGGCGTGACCTGTATCGCATGCTTGTAATAGAACAGAGTTGGACATCGGATGAATATGAGGAATGGCTAGCTCAAATGCTCATAAACGCCTTAGTAAAAAAAGAATAGCCATCGAATTGACTATCATTTGGATATTCAAAAACATTAGCTTCTTTTTTACGACTGATTTTTCAGAAAATTGTCATAAAAAATGTCGTAAAATGTCGTAAAAAAGTTGCCAATATAGGCTTTTTATGACATACTAAGGAAAAAAGTGTCGTAAAACCATGCCTTTTGAACCTAAATTCACAATTTCCATCCCTATAGCATCTGCGCTTACCGCAATTGAGCGCACGCGCGGTTTTTTGGAAGCAGCTACTCTTTCAAAAGACTGGGTATCCAAAATGCAAGCCCGGGCATTAATTTTAGAAGCCCACCACACGACCCACATAGAAGGCACGCATCTAAGCCTGGACCAATCCGAAAGACTTATTTCGGGAGAAAAAATGCAAGGGGTCGATTCGGAAGATGTAAAAGAATTGCTGAACTATAAAAAAGCTTTTGATTTTGTTGCCGAGTATGTCTTTTCCCAGGGAACAATAACCGAAGGCTTGATTCGAGAAATCCATAGCCGATTAGTAGAAGGTGTGAGAGGCAATACGGCCCAGCAGGGTCAATACAGGACCATCCAGAATTATGTTGCCAACTCAAAAACAAAGGAAATCATCTATACTCCCCCAGCTCCTTATGATGTCTCTGTTTTAATGGCCGAACTGACGGATTGGCTGCAAAACGAACGTACAATCCCTCCCGTTCTTGCTGCTGGGATAGCGCAGTTTCAGCTTGTCCACATCCATCCGTTTGTAGATGGAAACGGCAGAACTTCTCGGCTCCTGTCCACTTTGTGCCTCTACCGCTCCGGGTATGACTTTAAGAAACTTTTCACCATCAGCGAATACTACGACCGAAATAGACAGGATTTTTACCAAGCGCTCCAATCCGTCAGAAATAACGGCATGGATATGACGAGCTGGCTTGAATATTTCTGCAAGGCTTTGGAAACCCAAATGCATGAAATCCAATTCAAAGGATCCCAAGCTATGAAATTGGATGTTCTTGTGCTTGAGCATAAACTTTCCGAAAGGCAGAAACAGGCCTTGGAGAACCTGATGGCAAGCGAGAAGGATTTTAATATTCAAGAATACGAAGCGCTTTGCCCGGGAATAAACAGACGGTCTTTGCAAAGAGATCTTGCCGATCTCATAGAAAAGGGCATCATCACGCAAGATGGAATAAAAAAAGCAGCTCGCTATAGGCTGAACCGACTCAGATGATTTTTTGCGACATTTTACGACATATTTTTACGACGAAAACGAGTCTTCCGTGTCACAAAGAAATTGTGTATTAGTTACGTTAGAGAAAAGGGGATTGATGTGAAAGGATTGAATACTTGTGTTTTAGAACCAAAGGCACTGAATGTAAGACAGATATTAGACGATATCCAATTACAGCATCCAAATAAGTTCTCTAATTGCACACAAGGGGAATATAAATTCTCTTAATTCTTCATAAGCTCTCCGAGCCGATATTTTGCTTGCAAAATAAAAGGCGTTTTTTA
>NZ_JAAVTY010000099.1:0-5731 GCF_018642185.1 Candidatus Rhabdochlamydia sp. W815
GAAAAATGTCGCAGGCTATGGAAAAATTGCGAAAGAAAACTACATACAAGCCTGAATATGGTGGTTCTTGCTTTTATTGCTCTACTTTTGAAAAGATTTTAAACAGGCTCTAAGGAGCAACCCCTTCTTTGTGTGTAATTATGGCATGTATAGTGGATATCAAGGGCTGGGAAAACTTCATAAAAGAACTCGAACGCTTAAAAGGAAGAGTAAGAAAACCTTTTGATAAAAGAAGATAAATACAATATATAGAATGATTGAAAAAAGGGAAACTTATGCAATCACAATCCATTGACCATTAGACTGCCTTTTACAAACATGAATAGCTCTCTTTTTAAATTGAAAATTTTCACTATTAAGTTTAGTCAAAAACCTTTTTTGCTAATACACTTTTTTCTCCCTCAGAACGAGCCACAAGAACCGCACAACAGCTGTCGCTAAATACATTTACGGCCGTTCTACACATATCTAATAAACGATCAACTGCAATAAACAATCCAATTCCATCAATGGGAAGTCCTATGGTTTTTAAGATCACAATAAGAGCAACTAAACTAGCAGAAGGAACGCCTGCTACTCCAATGGAAGAGATCAATGCAAGTAGGACTATAGAAAATTGTGTGACAAAAGAAAGTTCAATTCCATAGGCTTGAGCAATAAACATAGCTGCTACACATTCATATAAAGCTGAGCCTGACATATTCAAAGAGGTTCCTAAAGGAATAACTAAACTGCAAATACGATTGGATACGCCGGCTCTTTTTTCTACACAGTCAATAGTAATGGGGAGGGTAGCTGAAGAAGAACTGGTAGAAAAAGCAGTAATGATAGCAGGGGTCATGGCTTTAAAATGACGAACAGGGGAGACCTTAGCTATCCATTTTAATAAAAGAGGAAGAGCGACTAAGGTAAAAAATATAAACCCTAAGAAAATCGTTACTGTAAATAATCCCAAGGAATAGAGCGAATGCAGTCCTGTTTCAGACATGGTTTTAGCAACGAGAAAAAAGACACCTATAGGTAAAAATTTAATAACGACATGGGTAAATTCAATCATAATTTGAAAGATACCCTTTGCAAAATCTAAAACGGTTTGAGAAAAATGGGATTTAACCTTAGAAATACAGTATCCAAAGAGTAAACTAAAAAAGATAATTCCCAGCATTTCTGTTTTAGCAAAGGCCGCAAAGATGTTCGAAGGAATAATCTTTAGAAGAAGCTCGCTAAAGCGATGATTTGCATGTGTTTCAACTAATTGGTGCTTCATGTCTGTCAAATCAGCAGAAGAGGACACATGTTCCGGGGTAATAGAAAGACCAGGGCCGATTATATTTACAAAAAAAAGCCCTATTAAAATAGCTAGAAGAGTTGTACTTATGTAAAAAGTCACCATCTTTAACCCTAGCCTTCCCACAGATTTTTGATCTCCTATACGAGCAATGCCTGTAATCACAGAAGAAGCAACCAAAGGGATTACAACAAGAGTTAGAGCATTAATAAATAAAGAGCCAAAAAACTCATAAAACGGGTGAAGCGATGAAAATAGGTCTATTCCAAAAATACTCTTCCCTTGTTGCGTACAATCTCCTATAATAATTCCTAAAGCGATTGCAATTAATACTTTCCAGGGGCTTTGTCTTTTTTTACTAGTCATTACTTTGTATTCCTTTAAATTTATGTAATTCCTATGCTAGTCTACCTAAACTTTTCATTTTTATCCATTTTCTTATGCCTGAATTGCCCGAAGTCCAAACCACTGTTAATCAATTAAAAGTCTTTGAAAAAAAACATCTTATCAAAGTTAAGGTACATGATTTTAAACTCAATACGCAAAAAGCACTCGACTCACTAAAAGATCAAATTCTTTTATCTATTACCCGCCGTGGAAAATATATGCATTTTGCTTTTGAAAATCGATCTTTGATCGTTCATTTGCGTATGACAGGGCAGTTTCTGATAAAACCGAAAAAAGAAAAGCATGATCGGGCAACCTTTTTCTTCTTCGATCAGCCTCCGCTTTTTTTTAAAGACACCAGGCGTTTTGGGACCTTCCTCATCACCAATAAGCCAGAAGAGGTTTTTCAGAAGTTAGGTAAAGAGCCTCTTGATCCTTGTTTTACGCCAGAGGAGCTGTATCAGTTGCTATTATCTAGAAAACAACCTCTCAAAGCAGCTCTATTAGACCAAACCTTGATTGCAGGTTTAGGTAACATTTATACCGACGAAGCTCTGTGGAAAGCAGCTCTTCATCCTCAAAGAAAATCCTCTAGCATCTCCTTTGCAGAAGCAAAGATTTTATTCTTTGCCATTCGAGAGGTCCTGCAAAAAGGACTTGATCAAGGAGGAACCAGCTTAGGAAAGGGAAACGCCAATTTTCATGCTATAAATGGTCAAACAGGTAAAAACCAAAATCATTTATGGGTCTATGCTAGGGAAAAGCAGCCTTGTCCTATTTGTAAAAACCCTATTCAGAAAATAGCCTTCCAACAAAGAGGGACCCACTTTTGTCCGCTTTGTCAAGGGATTTAGCATCTATCTCTAAATAAAATAAATGTTTGTTTTAATAAGAAGTTAATGTTATTATCTTTTGAATCAAAATCATTTAAAGTGAGGTTTTTTAAATGAGTCTTGTATTTCCTGAAAGAATGGATAGTTCTGGAAAAATTGAATATCCTAGTTATACCGTAGCTTTTGACATATGTCAAAATAACAAAAAAACAACTACTCTTGAAAAAGTGCAAGTATGCGCACAACGCTCTTTTCAGTTGGTTAGCATTTTCTTTGTTTCTTCAAAAGATGCTCTCTTTAAAACTTTAGGGGGTGCTGGTACCTCTTTCAAGTACACAGTTCTTAGTTATTACGGTTCTTGGAGCCAAATTCCTTTTCCTGAAAATGCTCATTTAGTTGTTTTCAAAATTGTTTTCTGGATTGTTTCTATGGGGTGGGGGATTGTTACAACTACCTTTCGTCTCTTTTCAGAAAGAGCTTCACCAGGTCATGCTTTATTTCTTAAACAATTTGCCAGTGATGAAATCGACGTAGATCACATTAAAACAGAAGAAATTGGTTTAGATGCAAGTCATGTGCCAGAAGATATTAAAGTCGATACTTTGAAAGAGCTTTTTGATAAAATTAATTTTACAGATAAAGCTGCTCCAGGATATATGGCAGAAGGATCCCGCCAAGAACAAAATAAAATTTTTTCTCCGGAAGAATTAAGAAAAAACCTCAATGAGTTTATACATAGAGTCAATACAAGAGAAGCGTTCATAGGAACTCCATCAACTCATGATGTATTTCAGCTTATGGATTTTTATCAACAAATTGAAGATGCGGTTCGTCTTTCTATTCACAAAGTAAGAGAAAATGTAACAGACTTTGAAGATAAAAATAAAAATAAGTCTGGTTCGTTTATCTATGATGAACTTGCTGAAGATAAAAAATGCGAATACAAGAATCTTTTAGAAACACAGGCTCGTGTAGCTTTAGATTTAGCTATTGCAGGGGGACATTGCGGAGCCCGATATATGGGTGAGGCTATGGATGTATATTACAACATTTATAATGAAGAGGGTGTTTCCAATGATAAAGATCTTCAAGGAACTTTAATCGAAATTTTAGCTAAAAAACGCGAAGAGATCGCTAAAGCAGAAGCTCAAAAGCTAGGCTTAGACGACAGGACTTCTGATACAACCCATCAATTTACTAAGTACATGGGCAATATGGGTAGGCTTCTTGGAATTCCAGGAACTAAGAATATTATAGAATATCTTTCACAGAGCATTGACACCTACCAATTACTAAATGATTTCTTCCAGAAATATACTGTTGATACAATTATCAAGACCATTCAAGAAAAAATAAAAACCTCTCAAAGCTTTCGAGAAAAAATCACGGATTGGATTAAAGACCAAATAAAAGATTGGAATCATGAAAAGTATGAAGATATTGATGTTATTTTTAAAGAGATAGAAAATATTCGAAATAGCCCTCTAAAAGAAACTATATTATCTTCTAATTTCCAAAAATTTCAAGACTTACTCCTCTATCTAAAAGGCGAAAAAATTGACTTACCAGAATTAAAAGAAGGTTGGGATAACTTTCTCCAAGAACTTTTTGCTTTAGATGAAGTAAAGGAAAATTTAAATAATGCGGTAGATAGAAATAACATAAAAACAAGTTGCTCTGAATCTACGCTTAGACCTGAACTACTTCAAGAGCTGCAAAGGACAATTGCTTCTGGTAATTTCACGCCAATCTCTTGTGATCGATATTTGCCAAGATTTATTGAAAACCAAAAGATTCAGGAAATGAAAAAAATTCTTCCTTTTGCGGAAGATGATTCTTTATTGAGATTATTAAAAAATGAAACTGATTTAATAGGATTTATTCGAGATTATCAAGAGCGAGTATGCCAGGAAGATTTTCTTGACTTTCTTGGTTTTGGAGAAATACTTGAAAAAATAACGTCGGTTTCTGCCGAAGATTTAACCGGTACTAAGAATTTAACGTATGCTGAAAATAGAGCTTATCAAAGATTGATAGAATGGATTCTGGTCTCTCAAAAGATTTTAAAGCCTCAAGTCGAGTCTAATCAGAATGAAATAGGGTATATAAATTTAGCTGAAAACCAAGTTAAGTCTTATGCTGAAACCGTACATAACGCTTCTCAAGAAATAGAAAAGCGCATTTCTCTAGAAAAACTGCTTACATTACTACGCAGTAAAGATGAAAATGCTGAAGACGTGTTTGCTGGTATACCAGATCAAGGTATTAGATATAGAGAAGCGACTAAGTTCAAAAGAGATGCAGTTTTAACATGGGTTTTTAATCAAAGTTTTCAGAAAAATCCTGATGGCATAACTGCTGCTGCAGAAAAAGTGAGCAAGCAAGTCTTTTATCCTAAGTGGAAAGAAGTTTGTTTGATTCAACTTCCCAAAGTTCCCGCATATACTTTCTGCAATACCTGTTTCAAAGTTGCTTTAATCATATCTGCTATATTTGCTTCTATTTTTTCAATCTATCGAGCACATGAACGAATAGGACACCTTTTTGTAGCTAAGGGGATTCCTTTTATTATCAATCATGTTCCTGTCCAGATTATTCGATCTGGTAATGCAATCATAGGAGTCAAAGAGTTTATTTGGAGAAATCGTTTTACAGTTATAGCAATTATCTGGTTAACTACAAAAGGAATAAGAAGGTTGCCTGAAATCCCTTATTTGAGTGCAGCTGCTAGATCTATTAATCTATGGGTAGTTCATAGACGTTTAACTTCTTCGCCTCAAACTATTTTCTGGTTTGCCTTGGCAAAGTCTACTTATAGTATAGGTAGTGTTTGGAATACATCTCAAGAGATTGGTCAACGATTTCGTAAGATATCTAGCAATGCTGAAAAAGAAAGAGATATAGCATATAGACAGAAATCCTTAGAAGTTTGGAAAAGCTGTCAAGTTGCTTTAGCATAAAGCTTTAAGAGAACCGCTCTAATAAGTGGTTTTCTTTCTATACTCAAATATATTAGAAATAAGATTTACAGGTTGGAAAATACATAGATTTTTTCCAAATACTTTAATTATACTAGTGCGATTCCTCGTGCATCATTTTTGTCTGTCTTATTTATTTTCAAAGCGCAAGAATCGTACTCAGCTTCCTTGCATCCATACATAGGGGATCTATAGCTCTTTTTCTAAATCCTGTGACTAGGTAATGAGATAAACATCCACTTTCA
>NZ_JAAVTY010000009.1:0-24881 GCF_018642185.1 Candidatus Rhabdochlamydia sp. W815
GATTATCTACAAACATGCTATGCTCGGGTGCACAATAGATGTTTTTTCAAGTATTTATATGTTCTTTTTTGTGCACTTCAAGGTTGAAAGGGCCAAGCATCTGGTTCTTGATTCTCGTCTATTTCATCAGGAAGAACAATATTGTAAGAATAAGATCGAAAAGATTTTTTATAAAATTTTTTATTTTTATCTATTTCTTCTTCTTTCTTTTCACCTTTTATCCAAAGCATTCCTTTATTTAAATTTATTTCAATCTCGTCTGATTTTAAACCAGGCATAGCTGCTTCTATAACAATATTATTTTTTTCATCATAAATGGTAAGTCCTTGATCTTTTCCTTCACTTTGAAGAATTTGTTCAAATTCTTGCAAAAAACCGGGCAAGGCATTTATAGATCCTTTTTTGATATTAAACATGGATGGAAGTAATTTGGACATTTTAAATTCTCCTTTGCTATAAGATATGATCTCTTTCATACACGTCTGAATAAACTTAGGTACTGCGCAGTAGAAGGGCAATTTCTTTTTTTTGCCAGTGCTTTCAACACCTACTTTAGCTGTACTTGCTTTTGTAGTTAATTAATGGTTAAAATTCAATTATTTTCGATCTTTCTTCTTTAAATTTTAAAAGATTTTTGTTCTAGATTTAATGGAAAAAAAGAGAAACACAAGAAAGCTGCTTAATGTCAGCAAAATAGCTGAGAGGGCATTGACAACAGGGGAAATCCCTGAGCGTAACATGGATAGTATGTAGAGGGAAAGAGTTTGACTATTACTGCCAACACAAAAGTAAGAAAGAATAAAGTCATCAAAAGAGAGAATAAAAACCAGTAGACCCGTTGCAATAAGAGATGGTCGTAGCAGGGGTAGTATTACGCGTAAAAATGTCTGAATAGGTGTAGCTCCTAGCACTAAAGAGGCCTCTGTCATGCGATCATCCAATTCTAAGAATCGAGCATAAACAATAGGAATAACAAATCCCAATCCTAAGACTGTATGGGCAACAATTAAAGTGTCAATTCCTAAAGAAACCTTAATTATGGTAAAGAACCCGAGCAAGCCAATTGCCAATACGGTTTCAGGAATGATGAGATTTCCATAGAATAGCGTTAAAAAAGTACGAATCCTCCCTCCTTGAGAGCAATAAAAGATTAAAAAAATACCCATTAATAGACTTAAAAGAGTTGCAGAAAAAGCTACGATTAAGGAATTAAGAAAAGATTGCCAAAGGTGTTCAGATTGAAATAGCTCTACATACCAATTCCAAGTAAATCCTTCCCAGGGAGAGGGGAAAGAAGCTGTATTAAAAGAAAAAATAAGAAGAACAGCTAAGGGAACATACAGGAATAAATAAACCGCTGCAATAGATAAAAGGGAAATGACTTTTGCTAAACTATTTTTTTGTTTCATAAGCGCGTCCAGGGATCATACGATCGATTAAAAAATAGAGAAGAATAGCACTTAGCAAAAGACAAATCGAAGCCACTGCTGTAAAAGCAGCTCCCAATGAACTTGTTTGTTCGTCGAGAATAAAGCTAGAAATTACAGTCCCCACAAACATCCACTTATCTCCACCCATGAGCTCTGGAATTGCAAACTCGCCAAAAGAAGGAATAAAGACTAAGAAAAATCCTGCCTGTAATCCTCGTTTAGTTAAAGGCAGTAGCACGCGACGCAGAGTATGAAACCAACTTGCACCTAAATCATAAGAGGCCTCTATAAGACGATTATCAATTTGTTCCATAGCCGAGTAAAGAGGCATAACCATGAAAGGCAAGTAGTAATAGACCATCATAATCATGATAGCAAAGGGGGTATTTAACATATGTAAGGGATTGTCTATAATCCCTATTAATTGCAAGAATTGATTAATAAGTCCTTTTTTTTCTAATACGAAAAACCAAGCGTACACATGTAAAAGAAAGTTAGTCCAGAAAGGCACAATTAATAAAAATAGCAGTACATTTTTAAATCTCTTACTATTAAAGGTCAAAAAATAAGCAAAAGGATAGGCAATGGTTAAGCAAATACAAGCATTGCTCAGAGCTAAAATTAAAGAATTAAAGATCACTTTTAAATATACAGGACGTAAAAAAAAAGTGATTTTTTGTAGAGTGATGCCTCCGATAGCGCCTGTGTTCGTTATGTATAAAAAGCTAGAAATAAAAATCATTGCGAGTGGTAAATAGAAAAATAATACCTGCCAGATCATTGCAGACGATCCTATGAAAAATGGCAAATCAGAAGATAATTTTGGCTTCATCTTTCTAAGATCACCACGTTCTCTTTTTGCCAATACAAAAATACTTCGTTATCATAATCAATGACCTCTTGTGGAAAGTGCTCTTCATTTTGTTCAAAAACTTGAATACGCATTTCATTTTTTATCAGAATGTTATATTGAGTAGACCTTCCATGATAAACAATGGATTGAACAGAGCCTTTTAGAGTATTAGAAAAGTTAGGAACGGCTTTTTTAGAGATAAAAATCTTCTCAGGTCGCAAACTAATCATGATCTGACGCCCTTCATCCATCCATTCTTTTTTTTGTGGAATATCAATTTTGAATCGACCTAGGTTAGGGATTTCAATTTCAGGGCCCTGATTTAAGTAGCGCAGTTGACCGTTTAAAATATTTGTGGTTCCTACAAACTTTGCAACAAAAGAAGAGATGGGGAATTCATAAATTTCTTTAGGAGTACCTATCTGCTCTATTTCTCCTTTATGGTTCATAATGGCCATTTGATCAGCTACGGTCAAGGCCTCAAATTGGTCATGAGTAACATAGATAAAAGTAGTTTTTAGTTTATCTTGTAGTTCAATCAACTCTAGCAACATTTTTTCACGCAACTTAAAATCTAAAGCAGCAAGAGGTTCGTCTAAAAGCAGAACAGTTGGCTCATCTACGATAGCTCTAGCTAAGGCAACACGTTGCTGTTGACCTCCAGAGAGTTGACTGGGGTATTTGTAGATATGTTGTTCTAAATGAAAGGATTCCAAGATCTTAATGACTTTTTGTTGAATGATTTCTTTAGAGAGTTTTTTAAGATTAAGACTATAGGCAACATTATTAAATACGTTTAGGTGAGGGAAAAGAGCATAATTCTGAAATACTATATTAACAGGTCTTTTGTAAATAGGCCAATTAGTAATTTCACTATCTCCTAAATAGATTCTTCCCGATTCAGCGCTCTCTAATCCAGCAATTAGTCTGAGTAGGGTGGTTTTGCCGCATCCACTCGGACCTAAAAGAGCAAAAAACTTACCAGCAGGAATCGTTAAATTGACTTCTGGGATAATAACCCCTCCATCTAGGGATTTTCTTAAAGCTTCTAACCGTATGCTCCGCGTTTTTTGTGTGATCATTTTTGTTATCCGATAGCTGGTTTATCTTTAATCTTTACAAGTGTTTAATTTTATGATCAAAATGTTTTACTGCATAGTATTTTTAGAGCAAATGGGAGAAGCTTATCTTTTTTATTTTTCTAAACTAGCGTTTATATATATAATTTTTTTAAATCATCTTTTTATGCTTTGTTTAATTCTTTTTAAAGAACTTCCAGCTGGAATCTTTCCTTGAGATAAAACCTGTTCTTTCTTATTTTTTCTAAAGTAGTTGATTTTATAGATGCATAACAAAAGTTTAGATATGAAACGAACAAAACTTGTAATCATTGGGTCTGGGCCTGCTGCTCTTACTGCCACTATTTATGCAGCTCGTGCAAATTTAGAGCCCATTGTCTTTGAAGGTTTTGCTTCTGGACCAGTTGGTGGGCAGCTAATGACCACAACCGATGTAGAAAATTTTCCCGGTTTTCCTGAAGGAATACAAGGACCTGAGCTGATGGATCGTATGCGTAAACAAGCAGTGCGCTTTGGAGCACAAATTTTGACAGAAGATGTGATTGCAGTAGAGCTGGAAAAAAGGCCATTTATGATAAAGGGACGCCGAACTTCAATACAAGTAGATGCATTGGTAATTGCAACAGGCGCTATAGCTCGTCGCCTTAATGTACCAGGAGCAGGGGATAAAGAATTTTGGCAAAAAGGAGTTACTGCATGTGCTGTATGTGATGGAGCATCCCCTATTTTTCGCAATCAGGATTTATATGTGATTGGGGGAGGAGACACTGCTGTAGAAGAGGCGATTTTTTTAACAAAATATGGAAAGAAGGTCTTTTTGGTACATCGTAGGGAAGAATTGCGTGCTTCTGAAATTATGGCTGATCGTGTAAAGAAAAATCCTAAAATAGAGATTCTTTGGAATCAGGAATTAGTGCGTATCGAAGGGGATACGGTTGTTCGTAAAGTGGTTTTAAAAAATGTAAAAACCCATCAAGAAAGTACTTTTTCAGCGGGCGGGGTGTTTTTTGCCATTGGACATGATCCCAATACCAAATTTTTAGGAAACCAACTGAAGCTAAAAGAAAATAACTATATTCATATAGAGCCAGGTAGCTCTAAAACCAGCGTAGAGGGGGTCTTTGCCGCTGGAGATGTGCATGATCATATTTACCGTCAAGCTGTTACAGCAGCAGCAACTGGATGTATAGCTGCATTAGATGCAGAGAGATGGCTATCTGAAAAAGGACATCTTTAAAGTCATGGCTCTACTTACGAAAATTGCTATTTTTCTTCCTTTAAGTTGTTTTGCTTTAACAACAAAACCTTGGTTATCCGATCTGTTTGAAGCAGATTTGATACCAAGATATACCTATCGGCATTATCCCGACGTACAGGGAGCAACCAAACCCTTTGCTTCAAACGATCAAATTTTATCAATTGGATTAGGAGCTACTTTATCTACACATTTTGATTTTGAATTAGAATTAGAAGTCGCTAATACAGCTCAGCAGTCTTGGGGAATGCGTAGTGGGGCTATGCAAATGCGTTACCTGTGGTTAGATGATGTCGCAGGAGATCCTATAAGTTTCCTTACAGGACTTAGCTTGCGCGATGTCTCTAAACGGAATCTGCGTGATGTGGGCTGTCCTTATTCTGCCCGTATAAACTGGGAATTGTTTTCAGCGATTGGTAAAGAATTCTCTGATGGAGCTAACTGGACTACCCGTATTTACGCTTGGTTAGCGGCAGGAATTGCCACCCGAGGCTCTTGGTGGACAAGGCAAGAGATCTCCTATGAGAACAATTGGTGCAATCGCCATCATTTAAAACTATTTTTGCAAGGGGATTTTGGTTTTGGAGATCTTCGGCAAGTAGTGGTAGATCATTTTAATGGCTGGGGAAGGTATCATCATCAATCCATTGATTTAGGCATATGTTATAGATGTCAGCTAGATTATTATGGTACTTTTAGTCTAAGTTATGCCTATCGTGTGTTTGCAAGAACATTTCCTGAGCGAGTACATTGTCTGACTTTGCTGTATTGCTTTCCTTTCTGTTTGTTTTAATTCTTTGTCCACAGAGCAGTAGCTGTTGCATATGACCTGCAATGACTCATGGAGAGAAGTATACAGGTTCCCTCGGTTTTCTTTTGAAGCTTTGTGCTGAAATAGACAATCGGTTTTCCGGAAACATCGTTGATAATTTCTATATCTTGCCAAGTGATGTGTTCGGTAAAGCCAGTTCCTAGAGCTTTTACAATAGCTTCTTTTGCGGAAAAACGCGCTGCAAAATGAGGAGTAGGGTCCTTGTGTTTTAGACAATAATCTTGTTCTTTGGGCGTAAATATCCGAGATATAAGACGATATCCGTGATTATCGATGCTTTGTCTAATTCTTTCAATTTCAATAATATCTGTTCCAAGTCCTAAAATGTGGTTACTCATGACTCTCTTCGTGCTCATACTCTTGATTGGATTCACCATCCATTGCATTACAAAATACCATGCGTCCTGAACTAGTATGTTTAACAGAAAGAACCTTTGCATCAACCATATCGCCTATATAATTCCCGCCACCATTTATAACGACCATTGTCCCATCGTCTAGATAACCAACCCCTTGTCTAGGTTCTTTGCCATAGCGCTGTACTTTAATTTTTATGAATTCTCCTGCCTGCATCAAAGGTTTTAAGGAGTTAGAAAGGGTATGGATGTTAATGACACGGATATCTTCAATTTCAGCAATTTGCATACGGCTAATATCTGCTGTGAGTAGGTTTGCATCTAAGAGACGAGCTAAGCGCAGTAGTTTGCCTTGTACATCTTTAACATCTGGAAAATCCGTATCATTGAAACGCAAGCCTAATTCAGCGATCAGCTCAATTTTTTTAAGCACTTCTAAACATTTTTTAGCTTTAAGCTTGGAAAATTCATCACCAATTTCCGCTTGAGTATAGAGCTCTTTAATAATAAAGCGTGGAATAATGATTTGATTATCTAATAAACCAGTAGTGGCAAGATCGATAATCCGAGCATCTGAGAGAACAGAGCTATCAATGATTAAATCCTTCTTTTTTTCTGCTGTAGGAGCAAACTTAATGAAAGGGATGCTTACATAGAGTTCATCCGCTGCTCTTAATGTCATAATTGTACCTAGATAGGTACCAAACAAGAATAAGGCAATTTTTAACATCTCTAAAGTTTGAGGTTGTAGGGAAATCGATGCACGACTGATATCTAGAATAGCATCGAATACCAATACCAGAGCCTGTCCCATTAAATAGCCAAGAAAGATACCAATAACTGCAATGTTGAAAGAGCGTAAATTAAACCTTTTAAATAATAGATCAAAGCTAATGAGAAACAATCCAAAGACAAAGCCTATTAATACGCCGATAAGAATATTGGTCTGTATGTTTCCAGAAGTGTTGGAGATCATAAACGTGGTCATGAAAAATATACTTAGGACTACAAAGAGGATGCGGATAAAGGCAACAGAGAGATTCATGAGGTTCTCCTAAGATGACGTAAAACGTTGAATAAAATTTTGTTTTTAGTAAAATGTTTATACTCATTCTAGATAGCAATACCTTTTTTGTCGATAAGCTTAGCTTTGAATTTAGGCTATTCGTTTAACAGAATATTCTGTTAGACTCATTAGACAAACTAACAGGAGCATGAATATGCGCTTAGGTCGATTTGGATGGATTGTAGTAAGTGGAGTAATATGGCTGATTATAGGTGGTTTTTTGCTATCGATGGGACTTTACTTACTGATTTTACAACCCTCTTTACAAAGTCGAGAACATGCCATGGTTTTGTTTTGCTTAGGGTTAGTTTTGGGGTTCATAAAAGGGTATTTTATTCTTTCTAAAACCGCGCAAAAAGCGGTAAAAAGGATATCCTTGATTCCAGAGCCCATTTCTATTCTACAAGTATACCCTCCTATATATTTAGGTTTGGTCATTGGTATGATGTTGTTGGGAATGGGTTTAAGATGGTTAGAAATAACCTCTTCTATTCGAGGTGTCATCGATGTAGCAGTAGGATTTGCTTTAATGAGTACTTCTAGAGTCTATTTCCAGTCAGCCTATATATTAAAACAATAAAGATAGCTTGTTTTTTATGTTTGGATTTTTATATTGGGATCCTAATCCAATGGTATTTCATTTTCTACTTCCTCTCATCCACAGACCATTGATGTGGTATGGTGTTTTATTTGCACTAGGGTTTATCGTAGGATATTCTATTTTTCGTTATTGTTGGCTGCGTTATCGCTTATTTTCTTTAAAATTTTCTAAACAAGATATTATTTGCTGGCCTTTATTTTTACAAAAAAAACATAAGTCTTCCTATCTACATATGCTTTTCGAAGCATTTCCTCAAAAAGTAAAACGATTTTGTCAGCAAAAGCAGGAAAATGTCCCTGAGGAAATTAAGAAAGAGGTAATTCAAGCGATAAATCATACCGTTGATCATCCAATCGATCTTCCAAATCCTCCTCAAGCAGAACCGTCTTTTATAGGCTTTGCTAAAAAATATATGAGCGCTTTTCAAATAGAAAAAGTGCAATCTTTTTTTAGATTGGACATTTGGCTACAGCCTTGGATTTTATCTTTTAGAAAACGCAATACGGTTATCATAGAAAGATTAACCACTTATTTGATTATAGGGATGCTCATTGGAGCTAAGCTTGGTGACTTTATCTTTTATCAAAACTGGATGGTTATTTATCAAAATCCTCAAGCCATTTTTGCCTTTTGGGAAGCAGGTCTTGCTAGTCATGGCGCTGCTTTGGGGATTTTAGCCACCCTATGGTTGTTTTGTCACAGATATAAGCTTAGCACTTTGCATATAATTGATTTAGTTGTTATTCCCACTCCTTTAGTTGGATCTTTTATTCGTCTAGGAAATTTTGTCAACCAGGAGATTTTAGGTGTCCCAACAGATCTTCCCTGGGGGGTAATTTTTCTACACCCTGTAGGATCTGCAGCTATTGTTGCACGCCATCCTGTGCAATTATATGAAGCATTGAGTTACGCAATTCTAACTGCTTGTTTATTTTTTTTATGGAAAAAAGAGCCCTCTTTAACACACAAGGGAAGAATAACCGGTTGGTTTTTCATTTCTGTGTTTAGCGTTCGGTTTATCTTAGAATTTTTTAAAGAAGAACAAAGCGCTTATCTCATATATTTACCCTTTAAAATGGGGCAAATTTTAAGCATTCCCTTTATTTTGTTTGGGGTTTGGCTTCTTTATCGATCTTATAAAAAATCTTTTCGCAGAGCTTAGCATCGATAGGGATTAAAGGAAGAATATCTTGACTTAACTTATCTATTTGACTGTGCAATTCTTGAGAAGAAAGAGGTTTTATATAAATGATATGCCATTTGATAAACCTTTCTATACAAGACTCTGTTGAATAAGAAAATAAGTTATACCAAGCGTATTTATATAAGGTCCATATGCGTCTAGAAAGCTGATCGGCGTATATGACTAATTTAGGATGTTTTTGTAAGTATTCTTCATAAACTTGGTTTACGAATTGTTCGTGGGTCTCAAAAGTTGTTTGCGTCCATTTTTGATGAATAAATTGTAATAAAAAAGGATTTATACCGATTTCAATCTTTTGACAAAGCATGTCTCCTTGGATGACCCAGGGATAGATTTTTTTTTCAATTTCTTTCCATTTTTTATTTTTTATCAATTCTTCTACTTTTTTAAAAAATTGGTTAATTACTTGCAGTAGATAATAAAAACTTTGTTTGGGATTATCAATTAATGCATGGGCAATTTCCTCTTCTATTTTTTTTGCAATACAAGGGGAAATTTTTTGTAATAGCTCTTCATCAAGTGTAAGATTTTTCCAAATAAGAACTTCTAAAAGCTCTTTTTGCTCTGTTAAATTAGGTAAAAGAATCGCTTCTTGGTAGGCATTCCAGATTGTAGAGAGTACATGTTCTACAGAATGGCAAAGTCGATCATTTTCCATTAATGCAAGCTCTGCCATGATAAAAGTATACACCACCTGTGATAAGTTTGGCTTTTTTTCCTTATTCACAGGATATACCGCTAAAATAGCTTCTTGTAATTCAAGTTGAGTTAAAGTTTTTGGCATTTGAGCAGCTAAAGCATAAAGGGCTATAATTCGCTTGAGTTGATTGCATAAAGCGCTCTTTGATTTTTTATACAGACTGTGCCTATGTAGGAAGTTTTCTAAATAGACTCTTTGTTCTTTTGAAGCGAATGCTTCAAAAGAGATAGTGGGATATAGTTTATCTGCAAGGATTAGAGAAGTATAATCATGGATGATTTCTTCAGAAATGGACAAAGGAAAAGCATAAAGAGCGCGAAGGCTCATTAGTGTGTTATGTTCTAGCTGACGATGTGTAATATTAGGGTGTTTTGTCGTTTCTTCTAAAATGGTTTTTACTATCAGTTCATCTATTTGATTATACTCATGGTAAGGACTGATATGATAATTTAAATGAGGATCTAGCTGGCATTGAGTTGTCCAGATCATTTTTGTTAATTCTTCTAGCTGAGGTTCTTCTCCATCAATTGCTGCAATGCATTCACTAATTCGACTTGCCATCTGATAAGCGGGATAATAAGGAACAGAAAAATTAGGCTTTTTTAAATGCAGGTGGTTTTTGAGATTTTGCTTAATTAAAAAAAGGATATTTACTTTGCCCTCATCAGTGATAGCTTCAGGTTGATCTTGAATTTGTTTTGTGTATAAAACAAGTTTTTCCCATGTTTTTTTTATTGCAGAAACACTTATTCGAAATTGAGGGAATTTCTTTTGAAATTCAGGAGTCATTTTTTCTAGAAGATACTGCTCTAATTGCATGGACCAAACTTTAGTCGGAGCATTTGGCATCTCTTGTTTCATTCTTCGAGATAAAAATAAATTTACTTCAGAATAAGGATGATATAGTTCTGGTACTTCATCAATCGGAATCAGATAGGAACAAGAACATTCTTTATTTGATTTTCTTTTTGTAGGCCGATTTAAAGAGCCAAATAAATGGTCATTAGACTTTGTTAGTTTAGTCATGAATTTCTTACAATAAGTAAACTGTTTTTTATAATGTGTATTTTCTTATCTAGCTGAGTTGATTTTTTTTTGTCTAATAAAATTTTAAAATAAATTAGAAAAATAAATGGTTTTAATAAATTTAAAACAAAAAAATCTCGATCAGAACTTACTCTCAACTGTATTTTAACTAATTTTATAATTTTATTTAAAATTCATTAAAATCTGGAAAAGAATTTATTTTCTAATTCATGAAGCATTTTGCAAATAAAAATAGGCTATAAATAAATGTTTTTTTTCTTTTAGGCTTAGGAATAAAAAATCATTTGGTTGCTTTTGTAGAAATTTATGATAAACTATTAATCCTATAAAAGGAGGACTAAGATGTCTGGCTTTTTTCCGTATTTGATCATTTTATTAACTAATTTTGCTTTCTTAAATCCCATGCAATCTTTAGAGGTACAAAAAGTGGAATCTAAACAATCTTTAGAAGAAGAACGAGTAAATCTTAAAACACCCGTTGTTATTTTTGAAACAAATCTCGGTACAATTGAGTTGCAACTCTTTCCTGATATCGCTCCCAAGGCCTGCGAGAATTTTTTAGGTCTGGTAAAAAACAAAAAGTACGATGGAACTATTTTTCATCGTGTCATTAAAGAGTTTATGATTCAAGGTGGAGATCCTAAAGGAAATGGCACTGGAGGAGAATCCATTTGGGGCAAAAGTTTTGAAGATGAAGTAACGTCTGAAAAAATATTCAATAAAAAAGGTCTACTTGCAATGGCTAACTCAGGGCCTAATACAAATGGTAGCCAGTTCTTTATTACAACAACAGACAATGCTTATTGGCTCAATAATAAACATACTATTTTTGGTGAAGTGATAAGCGACTATAAAATAGTAAAAAAAATTGAGGAAAGTAAAACAGACAGAGCTGATAAACCTTTGGAAGAAGTTAGAATTATCAAAGCCTCCGTAAAACCTTAATTTTTCCTATCAATAGGGCTGGAGTTCTTCTAGCCCTTTTAAGCACCTTATATAATTTTTTAAAATACAATTAATATTTAAAGTTTTATAATATACTTTTTATTTACATATTATTATAAATAATTGCACAATGTAAATTAAGAACAAGAATATAATATAATCTATTTTTTATAGAGAGTTTTCATGATTATTGAGGTTTGTGTAGCAGTAAGTACCATAGCCTTTGTGATTTTAGTCATTTTTTTAATTATGACGCTGCGAAACTCTTGTGCAACTTTAAAAAAAACTAAGAATACCTTAACTAAAGTTGAAGGGGAATTAAAGGAGATTTCTGCTGAAAGCCTTACTTTGCTTAAAAATGTAAATGATTTAACCGTAGATATAAAAGAAAAATCAGAGGCCTTAAATTTTCTATTCGATCCACTCCTTAAGCTTTCTCATGGAAAATCACATAAAGCAAAAAATAGCTATGAAAAACTTACAGAAGTAATTAATTATGTGGCAGATGCAGTGATCCTACTAAAAAAATAAAGGACGAGTAATATGTCAAATCTAAATAAAGATACAAAAAATATTCTTTTGGGGACTCTTATCGGAAGTGCTCTTGGTGCTAGTGCAATTATTCTTTTAAAGAGCTCTTCTTATAAAGATAGAAAATCTACCCTGCACTTAATAGGGAAAGCTCTTGCTAATGCAGGAGAGGTTGTCAAGGACAAAATTGAAGATCCCGAGAGTTTACTCAAAGAGCTAGATAAGAAAATTGCAAAAAACGAAGATAAGCTGGCCGACATCTTAGAATTAGCAGCTGCAGGAATGCAGCTATGGAAAAAACTGACAAAATGAAGGTAAATATGTTTCAACCAGATCATTCATGTAAAAATCTATTTTTGGGGACCTTTTTAGGAATTGCTCTAGGGGCTCTTACTACTTTATACTTAGATACCAATGGAGGAAAGAGTCTTCAAAAAGATGTTGTAAATAAATTATTTAAAGAAGTTAAAAAGCCTCGAGTTAAAAAAATCGCTAAACGAAGTAAAAAACAACTTAAAAGTTAAAAAAAACATCTCTTATTAGCAAAGTCGTTATTTGCTATTTGAACCTATCTTAAATTTAATTTACTTTTTAAAAATATTAGGAGTTATGCAGTTTTTTATAAGCTATAGCTGAGTTTCGAAATGCCCAAAAAGGCTGGTTGCGAGATTTTATTTTTATCTTCCTATTTACCAGGCTTAAATCCAATTGAACTATCTTTGGCTAACTTTAATCAACTCTTAATAAATTTTCCACTCTTTCAGAAGCTATTGATTAAGCGTTTTTACAAATGTGCTTAATAGCTGATGGTGTGTAAAATGCTCCAAAGTGGTTTTGGGCAAAATTGACAACTTGTTTAGCCGAACTAGGAACTTCTTCTTTTACCCTATATTCCTTACCCCCCAGGGTACAGGACATTAAAAGAGTAATTTGAATTTTTCTGGAAATTGTCCATTCCTTATTTTCCGCAGCCCTTATTATTGAAGCTATATTAAAAAAAATCATCTCATTTTTAAGTAAATTTTGTTTAGTTTTTGACAAACTAGAACATTCATTAACCTAATTTTTGATTTATAGGCGTCAAAGAAGATGGGTTGTAGAGCGTTCTTTTGCGTGGATAGAAAAATGTCGCAGGCTATGGAAAAATTGCGAAAGAAAACTACATACAAGTCTGAATATGGTGGTTCTCGCTTTTATTGCTCTACTTTTGAAAAGATTTTAAACAGGCTCTAAGAGAATTTATATTCCCCTTGTGTGCAATTAGAGAACTAAAACCCAAAACTGAGGTTCTTACCTAGAAAAAACCCTCTAGGTTAGTTGACTTTAATCTCCACCCAAATATCTCGCATTTTCTGTTGAGGAAGAAGATTTTTAAAAAAATGATACTTTTTAAAATCCTCTGCTAAACCATAAAAAATCTTATGTGCTTGAAGATCAAAATCCAGATCCTGCTTATCGTCTAAGGCAGGGAAAAGTCTAAAGGAATCCCAGTATACGCGTATGGATTCTTTTTGGTAGAGGTGATTGATAAATTGATAGACTAAAATCTCTTTATCGCACGTTTTAGGGATACAGAGATTTTCAATAGAAATAAAAGATCCTTCTTTAGGAACAACAAAATCAATAAAGTCAAAATTGCGTTTTGAGCGAAAAATATAGGAGCTAGAAGCCACTGCTAGGGGGGAGTTTTTAGTAGCTAGAAAGTAATCTGCTCGCGAGGTTGCATAGGCTGCTACCCATGGCTTTTGTTGTAACAAAAGGTCTTTTACTTTTTCGGCTTGATTTTTGGAGAGAGAAGAAATGGGGCCACATAGGTAAAATGCAGCTATTTCAATGGCTTCAATGGGATCATTCACCATAACAATGCGATAATCTACTAATTTTGGGTCAAAAATCATGCTCCAAGAGGGTATAAAAAGTTTGGTAAAAAAATCTCTATCGATTCCTAAGCCATAAACCTCCCAAAAAAGTGGAATAGAATAATGATTTTCCGGATCAAAGAAATGCCCTAATAATTCGGGAAGGAGCTGATGAAAGAAGGGAAGTTTCTTTCGATCTAATTCTTTGATTAATTGATTTTTAACCAAAATACTCACTGCATAATCAGAAGGTATGACCAGATCATAGCCTTGCCCTTCTGTTGCTTTTAGCTTCAGAATCAATTCTTCATTAGAGGAATAGTTATTAACATTCACTCTAATGCCTGTTTTTTTCTCGAAGCTTTGAATGATCTCCTCATTTAAAATACCACCCCATGTAAAAACATTAATCGAGTCTTTAGAAGCAGAAGAAAATTTAGGCCCATATAAAAAACATGCTAATAAAAAAATCCAAATAGAGATAATGAGCACTCGAGTAAGGGATTTGGGCATAAAAACCTTTATTATATCTTTTAGGAAAGAAGGTTTTAATTTTAGGATTAAACTGTTTTATTGCATAGCATTTTAAAAACCTTAAATCTAGTTTTTATGGTAATAAATTGATTCTAAATCGATAAGCCCATAGAATGTCTTAGAAAATTACCCATGTTTTAACCCATGTCAAAAACATCTTGCTGGAGAGCTATACAAAAAAAGAGTTTTACCAATTGGAAGTCTTTACTTTCCTATTTAAAACTTCCTTTAGAAGAAGCGGAAAAAAAAGTACTGATTTCTTCTCATTTTGTACTCAATCTTCCTTATCGATTAGCGAAAAAAATAAAAAAGGGTGATTGGAAAGATCCTTTATTACTGCAGTTTCTTCCCCTTAAACAAGAACTCCAGGATCACCCATTATTTGTATCCGATCCTGTTTTAGATAGCTCTTTTACAAAAACCTCTAAGCTTCTTCATAAATATACAGGAAGAGCTTTACTTCTGTGCACAAGCGCTTGCGCTATGCATTGTAGATATTGTTTTCGACAAAACTTCGCTTATGAAAAAGAAACCCTTGATTTTAATAAAGAGCTTGAAGAATTAGCACAAGATGTAAGCTTAACAGAGATTATCCTAAGTGGAGGAGATCCTCTTTCGCTAAGCAATGCAAAACTTAAACATTTATTGGAAGGATTAAATCAAATCCCCCACATTCAGAAGATTCGCTTTCACACGCGTTTTCCGATTGGAATTCCTGAGAGAATCGATGCTGAATTGATTTCTCTGCTTTCTTGTTTGGATAAACAAGTGATTTTTGTCATACATTCCAATCACCCAAAAGAACTAGATAATGCTATTTTTACAGCACTAAAACGGATTCAAAAGCTGGGAATTCCCCTACTTTGCCAAACGGTTTTATTGCATCAAATAAATGACGATCTAAAAGTATTAGCCGATTTATTTACTATGCTTAGTAACCATGGCATTCTACCTTATTACTTACATCAGCTCGATCGTGTAAAAGGCACACAACATTTTGAAGCATCTATAGAAAAGGGACGGGAATTAATCAAACAACTCTCTGCTAGACTTCCTGGGTATTGTATCCCCAAGTATGTACAAGAAATCCCCAACCAACCGAATAAGACTGTAGTCGATCTACATTCTTTCCAAAGTTCGCAAACCTAAAATAGACAACCCTTTTTTTAAAACCTGAGCCGTTGCCTCTGATAGCAATAACCGGCTGTTTTCTTCACTACTACCTTCTACCCTACAATCACGGAAAAAAGCATGAAACTTTTCTGCCAAGGCGTACAGATAATCACATAAACGGTTTGGTAAAAGATCTTGCGACATCCTTTGTAGCGTTTCTGGAAAAAGGCATAAATGAAAAGCCATCGCCACTTCAGAAGGATGAGAAAGTACAATAGGCCCTTTTACAACTTCTTTCCCTATTTTACGCTTAATGCCTTGAATACGTACATAAGCATATAATAAAAACGCAGCGGTATTTCCTTCAAATCTTAACATCCGATCATAGCTAAAAACATAATCTTTGATTCTATGGCAACAAAGATCTGCATATTTTACGGCATCTATGCCTAAAATTTTAGCGCTCTTTTCTAATTCTTCTTCTGATAGAAAGGGAAGTCTTGTCTCTAGAATTTGTTTAGCTCTTTGAATAGCACCCATTAATAGATCGATCAGTTTTTCCGTCTCACCAGATCTAGTTTTAAATTTTTTCCCATCAGGGCCTAATACAACACCAAAAGGGACATGATCTAATTGTAATTGTTTGGGATCAAAATAATCGGCTTTTTCAGCTGCTTTAAAAATCATGGCAAAATGCAAACTTTGCCCTGCATCGGTTATAATAATAATCCGAGTCGCTTTTTCTTTTTGCACCCGATGATAAAGCGCTGCCATATCTGTGGTTTCATAATTGTAGCCCCCATCTGATTTTTGCACGATCATAGGCAAGGGAGCGTTATCTCTTCCTATAAAACCATCTAAGAAGATACATTTTGCTCCATTAGATATCGCAACTAACCCTTTTTGCTCTAAATCCGCAACTATTTGCGCAAGATAAGGACTATAAAAAGACTCTCCTCTTTCTATTAAACGAACATTTAAAAGCCGATAAATTTCTCGAAAAGCAGCCTTGGAAACCTCACAAATTCTCTCCCAAATCTGAAAAGAGCTTTTATTTCCTTGTTGTAATTTCACCACTTCTAGTTGAGATAGTTTTTTAAATTCCGGATCTTGATCAAAATGGTGTTTTGCTTTTTTATACCAGCTCATTAAAGTGGAAAGATCGATCGCATCTTGAAAAGTATTCAATTCATATTTTTGAATATAAGCAATTAGCATGCCAAATTGCGTGCCAAAGTCCCCTATATGGTTTAAACGCAATACCTCATAACCTAAAAACTCAAATAGTCTAGCGAGAGCATCACCGATAATTGTCGATCGCAAATGCCCAACATGCAGCTCTTTTGCAATATTAGGAGAAGAGAATTCTACAATAATTTTTTCTCTTTTTGCTAAAGGAACCCCTAAGCGCTCATCTGAAAGCATAGATTCGATTCGCTTAGCTAAAAAATCTGGAGATAGAAAGATATTAATAAAGCCAGCACCTGCAATCTCTATTTTTTCAATCATTTTATGACCTGCTGGGTCGTAAAGATCTATTACATCCACAATCTGCTTTGCAATCTGCCTAGGATTCCCCTTTACTATTTTAGCAATTTTTAAAGCGCTATTACATTGGTAATGCCCAAATTGAGGCTGTGTGCTCTCTGTAATTTCTGCTTGCAAAAGCATGGGGTCTACCATTTCAGTAGAAAAACGGTTAGCAATCGCCTGCGTTGCTTTTTCCTCTATTAAACTAATTAAATGAGTCATAAATTACATGGATGCATGATGAAAATAAGGAGGTTCTATGCGCTTACCAATTTGATACTTTAGACGATAATCGCCAAAAGAAAGCGCTGCCCTATGAGTGGAGAAGCGATTTTGCTCGGCAATTTTATAAATAACCATGAGCTGGTCATAAATGCGATTTACGCGATTACGAGCTCGAATCGGACTATACCCTTCTGCCTCTAGCTCTAGCGATACATTGATTAATCCTCCTGCATTGATAATAAAATCAGGAGCATACAAAATGCCACGACTAGCTAACTCATCAGCATCGCTATCATTAAGTAGTTGGTTATTAGCACAACCAGCAACAGCTAAACAGCGCAAAAGAGGAATGGTGCGAGAGTTTAATATCCCACCCATAGCACAAGGCGCTAGCACATCGCATTCTGCTTTTAAGATTTCTTCTGTAGAGAGAATAACAGCACCGGTGAGCTGCTGAAGCTCTAAACATCTTTTTTGATCCAGATCGCTAATGATGAGATGGGCTCCAGCCCAAAAGAGCAACCTAGCCAATTCAAAACCTACCGTACCTATACCTTGAATTGCTATCTTACGACCTTCTAAATCAGAAGAATTGTATATTTTCTTGAGGGCGGATTGTATCCCTCTAAAAGTTCCCCAAGCTGTAAAAATAGCAGGATTTCCACTGCTTTTTTCATGAGGCAGACCTACTACATAAGGAGTGGTTTTGCTAATAAGCAGAACATCTTCAGGAGAACAACCTACATCTTCTGCACAAATGTATTCTCCTTTAAGTTGATGTACTGCTTCTGCAAAAGCAGAGAGTAGTTCTTTTGTCTTATCCACTTTAGGATCTGCTATAATAACAGCTTTTCCTCCCCCCCAGGAACACTCAGACAGAAGAGACTTATAAGTCATGGCTTTTGCAAGGCGCATTACATCTTTTAAAGCTATTTCTTCATTGGGATAGGGATAAATGCGTATACCACCTAAAGTGGGTCCTATAACGCTAGAGTGTATACAAATAATTGCATGTAGTCCCACTTCTGGATTTAGCACTCTAATTATTTTTTCATAACCAGAAACCGAAATTTCTTCTAAAGTAAGCGTTTTTTCACAGGCTTGGGCCATTAGATGCCTCCTAAAATAGCTAACAGAGGTTTTTTATACCTTTAAAGTAAAACAAGACGTTAAAATAATTTTTTTTGTTTACAATTTCTGCTAAAATAAACATTTTCACGGCATGATAACATAAACAGAAATGATTATCTACAAATTATTTATTTGTTAAGAGCCTTAGCAATGAACAAACACAATTATGTTTAGAGAGGCAATAGTTCTCGAACATTAGATTTCTTGCATAACCCCTTATTTTAAAGCTTTCATTTATAGATTCCTATCTTAACAAAAGCATTTCCAGCTATATCGCTTAAACAATCATATCTCATGGATTAAAATACTTTAAAATTTTAGATTGCTTATTGGTTATGCAAGAGATCTATTAACTTGAACATTAAATAGATCCTAAGATACTCTTTTCTTTTCCACAAATTTAATGATTTGACTGTAAGAGGGAAAAATGTCGGTTATTGCAATTCCAGAAACTATTAAAAGCGAAATGCTTAGATTCTTAAAAAAGAATAAAAAAGCGGATTTAATCACAACTTATCTCTTTTTTTTAGAAAAAAAATTTAACTTAAAGCCCGTACTCTTCATACGAGATAAAATGATCTATCAGAGCAGAGAAGATCTTATTCATAGATTGGAAGAAGCGGGTAAGCTTTGGCGTGAAACAGAAATTAAAATTCAATATGGACAGGAAAGTGTTAACGAACAGAGTAAAAAAATCTATATATGTCCATTTACAGGAAAGGTATTTGCAGATAATACACACCCTAACCCGCAAGATGCCATCTACGATTGGGTTTCCAAATGCCCTGAAAATACCGAACGGGTCGGTGGATTGAAAGCAAAAAGATTCTTGGTTTCAGAAGACTTCGACGTGATAAAAAACTATATTGTCAAGCGCAAAGAACCCATTAAAAAAATTGTCTTTTCCTCTGCTGTTACTGGTAAATTATTTAACAGTAAAGAAGCGGTAATTCAAGACTTTGTTCAAAACCAGCTAAAAAATATTCCTTTAGAAGAAGTGCCCAGTCAAAATCGCTATCAGATTGAAGAGCACTTCATGTCTTTTATTCAGACTCATTTAGAAGAAGGAAAAATTAATGCTTTTGTAGAAACCCTTGCTAATTACGATGAATTTTCTGCCTTTGTAGACTTATGGCTAGAAGAAGAGAGGGAAGAGACTTAAAAAGAGATTTTTGATGGAGCAGAGTTTTATTAGTAGGTCCGCTCAAGAAACGCTCTGCATCGGACAGAAAATCGGATCACTTCTTATTGACCTACATCCGATAATTGGATTATTTGGGGATTTAGGAGCGGGGAAAACAACGCTGCTTAAAGGAATTATTTACGGTGCTGCAGGGATTGATTCCCAAGATGTTTGTAGTCCAACATTTAACTATCTCAATATTTATCAAGGAAAACTTTCATCTGTGTATCATTTTGATCTCTATCGCCTTCTCGATGCAACCCAGTTTGTATCTGCTGGATTTGATGATTTCTTTTACTTAAAAGGGCTCTGTTGTTTGGAATGGGCTGAAAAAATTGATTCCTTGCTACCTAAAGAAACCATTCGCATCTACATGACCCATCTTAATGAGGCACAAAGGCAAATTGTAGTAATGGGGTTGCATGTCTAAAAAATCTTTTTTTTACAATGCACAATTTATCACAGCCGCTGCTTGCGTTTCTGACTTCCCCCATATTAACAATCCCCAAAAGCTCCCCCTTAAAGAAGTTGCTATTGTAGGAAAATCTAATGTAGGCAAATCCTCTCTAATCAACTACCTTCTTAATAATTATACGATTGCTAAAACATCTTCAAAACCAGGAAAAACACAAACCATTAATTTTTTTACTGTTGATCAGCAATTTCTTCTAGTAGATCTTCCTGGTTATGGTTATGCAAGAGTAGACAAAAAAACCAAAGAAAAATGGAGCGAATTAATCGATCTCTATTTAAAAACACGTTCGAGTTTACGTTTGATTTTATTTTTAGTAGATATTCGACGATCTTTTACTGAAGATGATTTGAGCTTCATCAAATGGGCTCATTTTTATCATAAAAACTTGTTAATTATTTTTACCAAAAGCGATAAACTGAAAATCCAAGAAATAAAAAAGCAAATCCATGCTGCTTCCAAAACACTCTCATCTGTTTTCCCCATGCAGTCTTTTGAATTTTTCACTTGCTCTATTAAGGAGCCACAAAACAGAATAATTCTTACCGAAAAGATCAAATCATTACTCCAAGAAAAATCATGACCTTACTTCACAAAGATGTGTTTGTTTGCCTAGACTGCGAAACAACTGGGCTGGATCCAGACAAAGATGAAATTATTGAATTTGCTATTGCACGCTTTAATTTTGATACCATCATAGATTCTTTTGAAACATTAATTGAACCCTCTTTTTCTATACCAGAAGAGTCAACAGCTATTCACCATATTACAGATCAAATGGTAAAAGGAAAGCCAAAAATTCAAGAAATTCTACCTCGCATTTTTGAGCTTATTGACAATTATATTGTTATTGGCCATGGCATTACTAACGATATTTCTTTCTTAAATGCCTCTGCAAAAAAATATGCTGTTCCCAATAATCTTTCCTCTATCCGCTATGTAGATACCTTGCGATTAGCCCGTTTATATGGAGAAAGTCCTACCAACTCATTAGAAATGTTACGCAAACATTTTAACATCGCAGAAGAGGGTGCCCATCGAGCTATGAATGATGTTATAGTAAATATTAAAGTGTTTAAATTTCTTGCTAAACGTTATAAAACAGTCACGCAAATCCTTGAACGTTTAAAAAGACCTATTTTATTAAAAACCATGCCTCTTGGAAAACATAAAAGACGTAAATTCTCTGAAATACCTCTTGAGTATCTACGATGGGCTGCGCGTCAAAACTTTGATCAAGATTTGCTTTTTTCGATCCATCACGAACTAAAAAAACGCAAACAAGGTACACGCTTTTGTCAAGAAGCAAATCCTTTTTCTTCACTTTAAATAAAAAGTATTCTGATGAATAAACTCTCCTTAAAACAGCTTGATGTAAAAAATAAAAAAGTACTCTTGCGTGTCGATTTAAATGTCCCTATAAATGAAGAGGGAATCATTACAGATGATACGCGAATTAAAGAAGCACTAAATTCCATCCAGTATATCTTAAGAAATAAAGGATCTGTCATCCTAATGAGCCATCTTGGTAGACCAAAGGGGAAACCCGATCCAAAACTCTCATTAGAGCCTTGTGCCAAAGCTCTTGCCTTTTTACTCAAACGCCCTGTTTTAATGGCTAAAGACTGTATAGGTCCTAGCGCACAAAACTTAGTTACTCATCTACAACCAAATCAAATACTTTTATTGGAAAATCTACGATTTGATCCCGCAGAAGAAAACCCTTCAAGCAATCCAGAATTTGCTAAAAAACTAGCTAGTTTTGGAGATTTATATGTAAATGATGCCTTTGGAACAGCGCATCGAGAACATTCTTCGACTACAACTATTACAAAATACTTTCCTGGTAAATCCGCTATGGGATTTCTCATGCAAAAAGAAATCGATTCCTTAAGTTCTTTAATAAAAAATCCACAGCGTCCTTTTTATGCAATCATTGGTGGGGCAAAAATTTCAAGTAAACTGGGCGTGTTAAAGTCTCTCTTAAAAAAAGTAGACGGCTTGTTTATTGGAGGGGGGATGGCTTATACTCTATTAAAAGCCCAAGATTATCAAATTGGAAAATCTATTTGTGAAGAAAATCAGCTAGATGAGGCCCTGCAACTGATCAAAAGCTGTAAAGATCAAAAGCTACCGCTTTGGCTGCCTGTAGATTTGCTAATAGCAGATAACTTTTCCAAAGAGGCAAACAGCAAATACATCCAAGTTAATCAAGGAATCCCAGATGGTTGGGAAGGAATGGATATAGGAGAAGAAACCATTGCTATTTGGGAAAAAGCTCTTACAAAAGCTTCTACTATATTTTGGAATGGGCCTCTAGGAGTTTTTGAATTTCCTGCGTTTGCAAAAGGAACAGAAGCAATTGCTCGATGGATTGCTTCTTCAAAAGCCCTTTCAGTAGTAGGCGGTGGAGATTCAGTTGCTGCTATCAATCAACTGCACCTTGCTAGCTCTTTTTCGCATATCTCAACAGGAGGCGGAGCCTCTCTAGAATACCTAGAGTTTGGGCATCTGCCTGGAATAGATGGATTATCAGATAGTTAAATAAAATATTTTAAACAATTGCCTTTTATCTGCTTTTTTTTTTTATTATTGAAAAATAAGTAAAAAAGGTTATAATTTAAGGCAACTTCAAGGCAGGAATATGTTTGCGGCAGCAAAATTTAGCAAGTTACGCGCTTGTATATGGCCAATCTACCGCCATGAGCTGCTCAAGTTTGTGCCTCTTTTGTGTTTATTCTTTCTTATTGGATTCAATTACAGTCTCTTAAGAGCAACAAAAGACGCTCTTGTCATAACAGCCCCTTCCTCTGGTGCTGAAGCCCTCCCTTTTATTAAGGTCTGGGCCATTGTTCCCATGGCCTTTCTATTTACCTTCTTATTTACTAGAGTATCGAATCGTCTCTCTAGAGAAAAAACCTTCTATGCTATGATGAGCATCTTTATCGGGTTTTTTACGATATTTCTCTTCTTTCTATATCCTTTCCAAGACACACTGCATCCACACCATTTAGGCGATCGCATACAACAATCCCTACCTATGGGCTTTCAAGGCTTTATCGCTTTATTTCGCAATTGGACATTCACCTTATTCTACGTCATGTCAGAGATGTGGAGCACAATTATTATGACGGTCTTGCTCTGGGGATTTGCTAATGACGTGACCTCTGTTGATGATGCTAAACGCTATTATGGTCTACTTGGAATTGGAATTAATATATCGGGAATCGTTGCTGGTCAAGTCGCTACCTCGATGTCTCGCTTAAATTATCACCCCTTCCTGCCTTTTGGTAATAACGCTTGGGACCAAGCAGTCTTTTTTCTTACCTCTTTAGTAATTATAAACGGGATTTTATGCATGTTGATTTTCCGCTATATGCATAAAAAGAAACAAGGCTATAACTCAGAAAGTTACTTTGCTCAGAATGGAAATGAAAAAATTAAAATGGGTATGCGTAAAAATTTTGGCTACCTAGCTAAGTCTCCCTATCTTATCTGTATTGCTGTCATTGTGATAACCTATAATATCGCGATTAACTTAATTGAAGTGGTATGGAAGGATCAAGTGAAACAACTCTATCCCAACCCTGCTGACTTTAATGCCTATATGGGGCAAATCCTTAAGTGGATCGGCATTGTTGCTACGGTAACCAGCATCTTTATTTCCAGCGTGATCATTAGGCGGTTCAGTTGGACTTTTAGTGCTTTAGCTTCTCCTTTTATTCTTTTATTTACCGGAGTCGCTTTCTTTGCCTGCTTTTTCTTTAAAGATGTAGGTTTTGCTTCTATCTCTGCTTTCTTAGGAATTACCCCTCTGGCGCTTTGTGTCTTTTTTGGTTCCCTGCAAAACTGTTTAGCTAGAGCTTCTAAGTACACCTTATTCGATGTCACCAAAGAAATGGCCTTTACCCCTTTAAGCAAAGAATGTAAACAAAAAGGGAAAGCAGCTATTGATGGTGTGGGTTCTCGTCTTGGAAAATCAGGAGGCGCCCTCATCCATCAAACCCTTCTTATGTTCTTCGGAACCGTTGCTCTCAGCACCCCTTATGTTGCTATCATTCTCTTAGGAGTAATCAGCGCCTGGATGGTCTCCGTTCGTTCTTTAGGCCACCAATTTGATAACCTCATTGCCCATCAAGAGACATTAAAAGATCCCTATGAGGAACTATCTACAGAACCTGTGCTTGCTGAATCTAGCAATACTTAACAAGCGTCTTTTCTATTAGAATATTTGAACAATATCTTTTATTTAGTTATTCTTATAAGGGATTGGTCTTGTCCGTTTTTATGATGAATCACTCTTGCAGGTTGTTAGAGAGGTTATTAGCAACATTAACGCAATTCGAAAGAAAGTCATTTGCTTGTTTGGAGAAACGATAATTCAAATCTATGGGCTAATTCCAAAAAAATGCCCTAGGGCTGGGAATGTAGGTTATATTCCCCTTATGTGCAATTAGAGAACTCAAATCTCTTAGATGTTTAGTTCCAAAGTGTGATGGAGTGGGTTAGTTCTAAAACTTTTTGGTTTTTTTTGCCAACTTTTGATAATATGTTCAAATGGTGTCAATCCCTTTAGAGCCTGTTTAAAATCTTCTCATTAAGGTATAATGATAGTTTTCATAAAACCTTTGGAGGTAGTTATGACCCGCTCTTATCCAAGCGATATTTCTCGTAAACAATTTAGCAAAATCCATCTAATACTTGAGTCTACACGCAAAAAAACACGTCCACGAAGAGTTGATCTATATGATATTTTTTGTGGAATTTTGTACATTTTAACAAGTGGTTGCCAGTGGCGTATGTTACCCATAGAATATCCTAAATGGGAATTATGTGATTATTATTTCCCTCTTTGGAATAAAAAAGATGATAAAAATTCTAAGAGTATTCTTGAAATAGTTTTAAAAAAAATTAGTTGGCGAGGTCAGAAAAAGC